>CAZYUW010000034.1:0-15114 GCA_964650685.1 uncultured Nitratifractor sp. | reverse complement strand
TTTGTTGTATTTGTTATTGCGGGATGTATAGGCCCAAGCCAGAAAATCCCCTTTATAGGTACCAGGAATTTTAATTTCGCTGGTGGAGAAGGAACAGAGCAGACGATTACTATAAAGGCTGATAGATCCACAATTGTGCAGTTTGCGACATCTACCAACGGTAAAAAACCTCTTGTGCTTTACAAAGGTAAATATATCAATCCAATTCCTGTTGGAGACGGTATGTCCTATTTGATCAAAGGGAACAGGATCTATATAGTTTCCAAAGGGGAGATCGAAAAAGACTGCAAAAAAGTAGATGATACCTCCGATGACCGAGAGAGTCTGTGCGTATCCGATCTGAAATGAGCCTCTAAAATATTGATCATTAAGCGGTAGTTTTGATGACTCTTTTGAGTATGTATGTCATATATAGTCCGACCCCCAAAAGAGACAGTGTTACGCTGTAGAGTGTATAATATCCAAAAGTTTTTAGTATAAAACCTCCCGGGATCGAAAAAAAGAGTCCAAAAGAGACTATAGTCGATTGTATGGCCACATAGACAGGTCTTTTGTGCTCCGGCGCTATTTCCAAAATTAGATTCATGTCCGCGTTTCTAAAACCGTCTATTCCTATTCCAAATATGAAAAATACCAGACCATACAGCCATGCGTTGTCCGCAAAAAAAACAATCACGAAAGCTGTTATCATAAAAGAGTATGCCACCATGAGCATTTTTACATAGTGACTGCCGAATGATTTCCATAAAAAGAGATTTCCTATCATCCCTCCGATCATCTGTACAGTGATAAAGCTCCCGACAATCCACCCGTTCAGAGATATGCTCTCTTTTGCCTGAAGTATGACGAAAGGCATCGCAAGTAAAAATGAGTACCCAAGCAGTGACGCTGCCGTCTGGATCTGAAGTTTTTTATCGTTTTTGAGAATTTTCGCGCTGTTGGCTATAAAACTCCGAAAGCTGTCCTCTTTTTTGTTGGTCGATATTTTTGCCGGTTCGTCGATCGTTATAAATGTGATCAATCCTATAGACATAATTAAAGAGCTCAGCATGAAAAGATAGGCGAAGTTTTGGGGCGCCTGGAAGTTTTGCAGTACATATCCGGCTACCCCGCCACTCACTATGGCTCCGAGTGAGGAGAAGATCTGTCTGTTTGCCATCGTTCTTCCCCGTTCGCTACTGCTGAATACTTTTGCCATAATCTCTTTGAAATATATTCCTCCAAAGCCCGCCGAAAAAGAGAAGACAAACAGTCCTGTTCCAATCAGCCAGAGGGTCATGACGGGTCGAGTGTCACCAATAAGATATATGGATAATCC
This sequence comes from uncultured Nitratifractor sp., assembly GCA_964650685.1. GTDB lineage: Bacteria > Campylobacterota > Campylobacteria > Campylobacterales > Sulfurovaceae > Nitratifractor. The sequence continues at coordinate 13,796 of CAZYUW010000034.1, read as the reverse complement.
TATAAAAAACCATGACAAGAGCCTGAAAAGAAAAACTATACGCAAGTACGGCAAGACTTTGCTGTAGCTTTGCGCGTAAAATGCCGCAAAGAGCTGGACGGTTATCGCGCCGCCTCTTAGCAGCGACGCGAAAAGTCCCACAAGCACGACACTGGAGCTGAAATGGTGTATTATGAGGGGCAGAATCGTAGCTGGTTCTGCAATGCTGACAGCGGCCGAGAGAAAAAAACCGTGAACAGAGTTTTTGAAATTGTTGATCCTGTAAGACATTGGTCGATAGGAACTATTTACGATCCACTCTGGATCTCTTCTCATCTATGCCGCTCGTAACGAAACGCCTCGAAATCTCTTGTCGGATTCTATCCGGGCTTATATCCCTGTAGCCAAGGCCTACGAGAGAGTGATAGAGCAGATCGGCCGCTTCGTATATGACCTGTTCGTCGTTTTCTCTATCGATTGCCTCAACAAGCTCTTTTGCCTCCTCGATGATTTTCGAAAGCAGAAGCTCTTTGTCGTCCAGCAATCTCCTTGTCCACGATTTGGCCGCAGAGGAGTTTTTTCTTTCCAGAATGGTATGGTAGAGTGTATCAACCGCACTGTATATGCTGGAAGGGTCGATCATGTCTTGGTGCGCGATGTTGATATCACCGGTGGCCGGAGTGAAAAAACAGCTTTTTCGACCGGTATGGCATGCAGCACCTTTTTGTTCTACCTCCAGCAATATCGTGTCGGCATCGCAGTCGATATATACTCCTTTGATTTTCTGGGTATGACCCGAACTCTCCCCTTTTTTCCATATTCGTTTTCTGCTTCGGCTGTAGTAGTGGGCGTATCCAGTAGATAATGTCAGGGTGTAAGCCTCTTCGTTCATGTACGCCAGCATCAACACATCTTTGCTGCCGCTCTCCTGTGCTATGGCAGGTATGAGTGGGTTTTTGTTCCAGTCTATATTCATGCTATTGGCCTACAACCGTACTTTTGCGTTTCTCTTTGGCGTCTACCCATATGTTTGGGACCGCCCCTCCGGGTGTCAGGAATATCTGAGCATCCTTGTTGACTTTAAGAGCAGTGTTAAACTCTTTTTGGGTCTTAATCTGCTCTAGCATCAGCAGTGAGTCCGTCAGGGAGTCGGCTATGAGTTTGTTGGCTTTTGCCTGAGCGGTTGCCTCTATCGTAATTTTGTCAGCCTCCCCCTGCGCCTCTATCCTGTTTCTCTGCGCTTCCCCTTTGGCGATCTCTACTTTTCTCTGAGCGTCCTGTTTGGCTTTTTCTTTCATCTGCTCCGCTATGGTCACTTCCTGTTTGGCAATCTGTACTCTCTCTATCTGATGTTTTATCTTGGGTGGTAGATCGATATTTCTCAACTCTACCGAACTGAGGATTACCGGTTTACTGTCAAGAGAGTTTATCGACTCTTTGATCTTCATCTCAATGGAAGAGGCTATTTCGTTTCGCATCTCGGGGAGCTGCTCCGCGGGATATCTGCCGATCACATCTCTGACCACCTCCCTGACTTTGGAGTTGATGATTTTCTCTTCCCAGCTCGTTCCCCACTCTTCGATCGTTTTTGGAGCCGTTTCTGCACGCAATCTATACTGAACTGCAAGATCGATGTTGACAGTTAGACCTCGTTTGTCCATCACCTGTATAGCGGGGTTTCTTCTCAAGCCGCCTTCGAAACTACTGTAGCCGTCTCCCAAGGCGTTTCTGGCATCGTTGCTATATGTAATCAATCTTATTCTGGTATTGACAGGAATGATCTTTTCGAAAACCGGAATATAAAAATGTAAACCCGCACCCAAGGGTTCGCTGAAAAATTTTCCCGTACGGACTTTGATTCCAACTTCTCCTGAGTTTATGATCGTGAATGGTTTGAATACGATAATGAGCACGGCTGCAATCCCTATGACTATAAGCGCGCTCACGCCTTTGCCTCCCCCGTTTTTTATTGGGTTTTCAAAACTGAATCTGTCGCTGTCGTTTCCGTTTTCGTCAATATTTGAGTTTTCGTTTTTTGACGGTTTTCGTTTCTTGAAATAGTCGTTCATATCCGCTGGCATATTTTCTCCTTGCTTTATATGTAGGTGAGGTAATGACTATAGTCGTCGTTTCTGCCATAAACGACATCGAAATAGGCACTTTGAAGTTTTTCTGTCATCTCTCCTCTTTTACCATTTCCTATAGTACGGTGATCCAGAGAGTTTATCGGGGTTATTTCGGCTGCGGTGCCGGTAAGAAAAGCCTCATCGCTGATATATATCTCATCTCTGGTTATATTCCTTCTCTCTATAACGATATCCATAGATTTGGCCAGTTCCAGTATCGTTGCCTGTGTGATCGACTCGAGAGAGTTGTCGTTGGGAGGACTGATGAGTTTTCCGTTTCTGACGATAAAAAGGCACTCTCCTGTACCTTCGGCGGCGAAACCGTTCTCGTCCAGCATCAGGGCCTCTTCGAATCCGTTTTCTATAGCTTCGTATTTGGCCATCTGGCTGTTGAGATAATTGGCGGCCGCTTTCGCTTTCCCGAAAGTGGATCTGTTGGGATTTCTGGTGATGGAGGATGTGCATACCTTTATACCGTTTTCCAGTCCCTCTTCTCCGAGGTACGCTCCCCACTCCCAGGCGGCAATCATTGTGTTTACCGGAGCATGGGCGTGATACAGCCCCATGACTCCATATCCGAGATAGATAAGAGGCCTTATATAGACATTTCCTGAAAAGCTGTTTGCCTGCAAAAGCTCTATATGCGCCAGCTTTACCGTATCGTAATCCATATTTGGCTCTATGGCTACGATCTTTGCCGAATTGTATAGTCTTCTACAGTGATCCTCGAGCCTGAATATGGCCAGACCTTTTGGCGTCTGATACGCTCTTGTGCCTTCGAACACGGCATTTCCATAATGCAGTGTATGTGTCAGAACATGTATTTTGGCTTCTCCCCATGGGATCATCTCGCCATCCATCCATATAAATTTGGCTTCCGTCATATTTGTCTCCATATTTTTTGCGGCACTTCATACCCCTTTTTCAAAAAACCATAAATATTCGGCTAACTTCTGAATTAAACAGCAGTATCGATATATATTTTATAAAAAACGATAATAGCCAAAAAGCAGTAAAAAGACGGTTAGAACGATCGACCAATGTGGAAAAAGTTTATTATCAATTCGCGAATAGCTGTTGAAGTTTTGTAAAAAATGGAATAAATGGAGTTTTCAAAAAAGTTTTCATCACATAATCGTTATAATAGGTCTTTGTGTTGAAAATATATTGAAAAAGTTTAGGATTAGATGCTAAAAAAACATCTTGAAGAACAGACCTTCATATTTCTGAGCGTACTCAAATGGGTGTTTCTGTCCTCATTGGTCGGAGTGGCCATAGGAGCGATCGTAACCCTTTTTTTGAAAATATTGATCATCGGTGAAAACAACAGAGCGATTATGCCGGTACCCTATTACTATTTTTTGCCATTCGCTCTGGTATTGACGGTATTTTTGATCAGAACTTTCGCGCCAAACGCAGAGGGCCACGGAACGGAAAAAGTTATCGAAGCAGTTCACAAAAAATATGGCAAGATCGATGTCGCGGTTATTCCGGTCAAACTTTTGGCGACCGTATTGACTCTTGTGGCCGGTGGTTCTGTTGGCAAAGAGGGGCCGGGTGCGCAGATAGGTGCCGGAGCGGCATCGGTATTTTCGGATATGATGAAGTTCAGCAAAGAAGACCGTAAAAAACTGGTTATCTGCGGTATAAGCGCAGGATTTGCCTCTGTATTCGGAACTCCGATAGCCGGGGCTATATTTGGCGTGGAGGTTTTGATCATAGGGGTGATAATGTATGATGTGCTTCTGCCATCGTTCATATCGGGATTCGCCGCTTTTACAACAGCCCAGTTTCTTGGTATCGAGTATACATATTTCGATATCCATTTTTATCAAAAGGTGATATTGGATCTGCCATTGATTGTGCAGGTTGTGATAGCTGGAATATTTTTTGGTTTGGTATCAGATTTTATCATCTCTCTTATCGACAGGGTTTCGGCACTCATATCCAAAATTCCAGCCCATCCATATACGATAGCTTTTGGAGGCGGGGCGTTACTGGTGCTGTTGGCCGCGATTTTCGGGGAGAGTTATCTGGGACTGGGTATTCCTGCCATAAAAGAGGCTCTGGCTTCTCATACCTATGTGTCGGACAAGTTGCCATGGTATGCGTTTTTGATGAAGACTCTGTTCACCTCGATCACTCTCGGGGTTGGTGGCAGTGGAGGTATCATTACCCCGATATTCTATATAGGAGCGACAAGCGGACACTTTTTTGGACATCTGATCGGAGGGGAGCATATAGCTCTTTTTGCGGCGCTTGGTTTCGTCAGTGTTTTGGCGGGAGCGGCAAACGCTCCTATAGCCGCTACGATAATGGCTGTGGAACTGTTTGGTTTGGAAATCGCGCATTATGCCGCGTTGAGTGCCGTTATAAGTTTTTTGATAACAGGTCATAGAAGTATTTTTCCATCTCAGATATTGGCTATGAAAAAGTCTGAAATGCTGGCGGTTAAAATAGGAGAGGTCATAGAAGAGGCGGAAGTCGATCTGGGCGAAAAAGAATCCGGACGCATCAAGAAGATCAGAAGACGGTTGAAAGTCAGTGGTGAGAAACTGATCAGACACAGACACAACAAAATCTTCAAAACTCAGATATCCAAAAGGAAATCCAGAAGATGAATATAATTATAGCCGGAGCGGGGCGCGTAGGTTTTCAGTTGGCCAGAACTCTGTCTGTCGCACATAATGTAACTGTCATAGATAGAAATTCTGAGGCGCTCAAGAGGTTGCAGGAGAGCCTGGATATTCTACCGGTTCATGGTGATATAGAGGATCCATTGACATACCGCAAACTGATAGAGAAAGAGGCAGATATTTTTATAGCTGTGACCGATATGGACGAGGCCAATATCATCTCTACACTGATAGCCGGTGACAGCATAGAGATCAAACGCAAATTCATTCGCTTGCGTAATGAATTTTTTGCCAAAAGCTCCATTAGGGAGAAGCTCGAAATCAGTGATGCGGTATTTCCTTTGAATTTGACATCCGAAACAGTCCAGATGCTCTTTTCATATCCCAGGGCGAACAATGTCAAAAGTTTTTCGTATACTGATATGAAGCTGATATCGGTTCGCGCTACCGGCTTGAGTGACAATATTAAGCTGAAACCGGAAGGATGCGCTGTCGTAGGCATAGAAAGGAAAAACATATTTATTTTGCCTGGAAAAGGTGAGATTGAAATAGAATCTGGTGATTTGGTCTATTTTTTTGGGGATGAGTCCAGGATAAGGCAGCTGTGTACTATGTTGGAAACCGAGGCTCCGGACAATATAGATAAGTGTGTCGTTTTTGGTGCGGGAGATCTGGGTGTGGCCATTGCCAGAAAACTGATAGAGTATGGCAAAGAGGTAAAACTGATCGAAAAAGATTTGAGAAAATGTGAAGTGGCCGACGAAATGCTGGATGGGGAAGCGATGGTGCTTAGCTGCAAATACGGTACTTCCACACTGTTTGAAGAGGAGGGACTGATTCATGCGGATATGATGATAGCCGCGACGGAAAATGACGAATACAATATAATCAAATGTCTCGAGGCAAAAGAGTACGGTATCAAAAAAGTCATAGCGATAAACAACGAGATAGAGTATTACAGTCTGATGCACTCTCTGGGGATAGTGGTAGTCAGAGGTCCGAAAATGAGCGCTTTTCATACAATCACGGAAAAAATACACTCCAGCCGAATAGTTACGGAAAGAAAATATTGTGGCGGGATGGGATCTCTGTTTTTAAGAAAAATATTTCCCGGTTCACATATGGCAGGTCGTAGATTGAAACCGAGGGAAAAAAGAGATTCGGTCAAGATGTTCTATATCAGAAAAGGGGAGTTGTTCGATTTCGACGAGACCATATATATAGAAGAGGAGGATATACTTGCTGTTTTTATGAAAGAGAGCGAAGCTGAGATGATGGAGAGCTGGCTGAATGGACTTTAAAAGCATATTGAAAGTTTTGAGTCTGATCGGAATGGCGGTTGGAGTCTTTTTCAGCCTGGAAATAGCCGTTGGATTATATTACGCGGAAAATATCGATCTGCTGATTTTTTATCTTTCGGCCTTTATTGTCTTCAATCTATTGATATGGATAGCATTGAGGGACAACAGGATAGATCTGAAAATTAGAGAGAGTATTCTCGCTGTAAATCTGTTGTGGATACTGCTGGGTATCATTGGCGCCGTACCGCTGGTATTGTACACTTCGGCAAGTCCGGTTTCCGCTTTTTTTGAGGCTATCAGCGGTTTTACGACAACCGGCGCTACTGTGTATACAAACATAGAGTCATTGCCCCACTTCATTCTTTTTCACAGAAGTCTTATGCACTGGATGGGGGGTATGGGTATCATCGTGCTTGGCGTAGGTCTTCTGTCTATGATAAATCCTTCGGGGAGCCTGAGTCTGTTCAGGGCCGAATCGACCGGAATACAGATAGAGAAACTCAGACCGAAGATCAAAGATACCGCAGCGAGCCTCTGGAAAATATATTTTGCTTTGACAGTTATGGATGCCGTTTTGCTGCATATTTTTGGTATGGGCTGGTTCGATGCGATCAATCATGCGTTTTCCACGATTTCGACTGGAGGATTTTCCACAAAAAATCTATCTCTGGGTGCTTTTGAGAGTATTCCCATCATATGGACGACAACGATTTTCATGCTTCTTTCGGGGATAAACTTTCTTGCTCATTTGCGTCTTTTTTACAAAGACTGGAGTGGTTATCGCAGTGAAGAGGTCAGATGGTACTTTGTCATCTTTTTTATACTGGGTGCACTTTTGACCTTGACTCACGAATGGACAGACAGCGACGGTTTCTGGCATTCCGCAACCCATTCATTCTTTACCATTTCGTCTGTCATGACGACTACCGGTTTCGCGACTCTGGATTACGGCACCTGGAGTCATGCCGCGATAGCGCTTATATTTCTTGCAATGTTTATAGGGGGCAACGCGGGTTCTACAGCCGGAGGGGTAAAAGTCATACGGTATGTGATAATGCTCAAAACCCTCTTTGTCGAGCTCAAGCGCATACTTCATCCAAAGGCGACAATCTCGGTATATGTAGACAGGAGAAAAGTGGGAAATGAAATAAAATCGTCCATATTCGGTTTTTTCGCTTTGTTTATATTTAGCAATGTCATGCTTGTATTGTACCTGTATGCCAGAGGATTCGATGTGATGACGGCACTTTCCGGAGCGCTTGCGATCATAGGCAATATTGGACCTGGATTCTCGCAAGTAGGCCCCTCCGGCAATTTCGCCTTTTTCTCCGATATGGACAAAATAGTTCTATCTGTGGGGATGATTGTAGGCCGACTCGAGTGTTATACTGTCTATATATTGCTGGCTTCATCGTTCTGGAGAAAATTCTAAAATATATATTTTCTTTTGGTAACAAAATAACTCGAAAAGATAAAGAAGATTAAAAATTATTGATTGAAATCAACAGTTTTAAATGAGGGTTGCGTTAATATTTTTGTGATGATGAAAGAGGTGCCGATGCAGATTGTCTGTATTGGTGGGATCGACTGGAATCATTGGATTTTCAATCTACGAAAAGGAGTATCGATGAAAATTGGCAAGTTATTGAGTGTAACTGCAATCACGGCAATAGCCGCTATGAGTGTACAGGCGGGAGAGATCAAACTTAGTGATGCCGAGATGAAAAAAGCGCAGCAGATCTATTTCGATCGTTGTGCCGGCTGTCACGGTATGTTGAGAAAGGGAGCGCTGGGTCCATGGATTCGCCCCGAGCCTCACAAGGACAAAAAAGGTGCTATGCACGGCACATTGGCGCTTGGTACAGAAGCCCTCAAGACAATCATATTTGACGGAACGCCCGGCGGTATGCCTGGTTGGGGAAAATCTGGAGAGCTCACCAAGGAAGAGACTGAGTTGATGGCCAAATATGTCCAGCTTACTCCTCCTCAGCCACCTGAAAAAACAATGGCTGATCTCAAAAAGAGCTGGAAGGTACTCGTACCTGTAGACAAGAGACCTACCAAACCAGAAACCAATCGTAACTGGAAGAACTACTTTGGTGTAATTCTGAGAGATATAGGCAAGATCGCTATCGTTGACGGTGACAAAAAAGAGGTTGTCTCTATAGTTCCATCCGGTTTTGCTACTCACATCCTCAGAAGTTCAAAAGATGGAAGATATATGTATGTCATCGGTCGTGATGGTAAGGCCTCTTTGATAGATCTTTGGATGAAAGAGCCCAAAAATGTCGCCGAGATAAGAGTATGTAACGACGCTAGAAGTATCGAAACCTCCAAATACGAAGGTTATGAGGGCAAATATGCCGTAGTTGGATGCTACTGGCCTCCATCCATAGTGACTCTCGATGGTAAGACTCTTGAGCCACTGAAGCAGGTCGCTACGGCAAGTTATACATATGATGAAGGTGTATTCACACGCGAGGCTCGTGTCGCGGCGATTATCGCCAACCACCACAAGCCTGAGTGGGTGATCAACATCAAAGAGACTGGTCAGGTATGGTTGTACGACTATACAGATGTCAAGAATCCTACCATCAAAATGGTTGAAGCGGAGAGATTCCTGCATGATGGTGGCTGGGACAGCAGCAAGAGATACTTCATGGATGCAGCAAACGCTCGCGATGTGATTTCTGTTATCGATACAGTTGAAGGCAAGCTGGTCAAAAATATTCCTTCTCAGGGAACCAAGCCACACCCAGGTCGTGGCGCCAATGTTGACTCCAAGACATACGGACCAGTATGGTTGACAGGACATATCGGCTCCAACGATATAGTCGCTATTGGGACAGATCCAAAAGGTCATCCTGACAATGCATGGAAAGTGGTCAAAAAGATCAAACTTCCTGGAAACGGTGGAGGAAACCTCTTTATCAAGACGCATCCTAAGTGCAAATATATTTTCGCCGATCGTCCTGTAAATCCGGATCGTAAGCTCCAGACTCAGATATATGTCATAGACAAAGACAAACTCGAGGTTGTCAAGACTATACCTATTCCTGAGAAGTATCTGAAGTCTGCCGATCCAAAGGTGAAAGCGAGAGGACCTGTTCATTTCGAATTCAATGCCGACGGCAGCGAAGTGTGGACAAGTATCTGGGGTAACAAGAAGACAGCTACCGCTATCCTCGTATTCGATTCCAATACTCTCGAGCTGAAAGCAGCGATCGAAGACGAGCGTCTGATTACGCCTACTGGTAAGTTCAATGTTACCAACACAATGGGTGATATCTATTGATATACGATAGCTGATATCATCTGTTTCCGGACGGTTTTTCCGTCTGGATAGTTACTAATCATATCTAGACATTCGCTTTCCAATTCACTAATTTTCGGAGCTTCCATGAAACGCATACTTTTTATCACACTTTCAGTAACTTTGAGTCTGTTTTCTTTTGATGAGGCATTGGCACAACATCAGCTCGAGGCTTTATCAAAAAAAAATCCTGGCAAGGAGCTCTATCTTCAGCATTGCGCGAGATGTCATCATGCTGACAGAATCGGGATTTCAGGTCCACCTCTGCTACCTCGATTTTTGAGAAAATATAAAATAAAAGATCTGATCACTATGATCAGAAACGGTTTCGACCAGACATTGATGCCAAAATTTGAGAATCTGAGTACGGGCGAATTACTCGCGATAGCAAGATATATAAAATCCCCTGTAGATATGAAAGGCTATAGCTGGGGCAAGTCTGAGATAGAAAAGACTTTAAAGAAATTTTCGGATCCGATCAAAGCATTGAATATCAAAAATATGGCCAATGTTACGCCGGTCGTAGAAAGAGATGGCGGTAAAGTGTGGATAATGGAGGACAGAAAAGTGCTCTCGAAGTTTTCCATATCAAATGTGCATGGTGGTATAAAGTATCAATTTCCCGATGCTGACAGAATATTCGTGCCTACCAGAGATGGATGGGTAGAGAGCTATTCGCTAAAAGATGGCAGAAGAGAGGCCAAAGAGAGAATGTGCGTGTATCTGCGCAATGTATCTCTTTCAAGGGATGGCAAATACGGTTTTGCCACATGTCTGCTGCCTGAGCAGATGGTTGTATTCGATACTGAAACACTCGAAATAAAAAAGGTTCAGAAGCTCGAAGGAAAAGTCAGCGCACTTTACGATCTGTACACGAAAGACAAGATGGTTTTCACATACAGAGACAAGCCAAAAGTGGGTTTTGTAAACACTCATGATTTCAAGATAGATTACAGAGAGATAAAAGAGCCCATAGAGGATTTTTTCATAGATCCGTTCGATAGATTTTTGATCGCGACAGCAAGACATGGAAAGATATTGAGAGTGTACGATATAGATACACTAAAGATCGTTTTTGAGCATAAAATGAGTGGAATGCCCCACCTTTTTTCCGCGACTTATTGGTATCGTGATGGCAAATTCTATTTCGCGACTCCACATTTGAAGAGTGATTTTATTACTATTTGGCAGATGTATGACTGGAAACTCATTAAAAAACTTTCAATAGGTGGTGACGGTTTTTTCGTGAAAACCCATCCCGATACCGATTATCTATGGGTGGACAATGGTAGTGATGAGCTGGTGCTTGTCAACAAAAAGAACTTTTCTATCAAGAAAATGATACCGAAAAAAGGCAAGCAGTATATCCATGCCGAATTCAGTGGTGACGGGAAATACACATATCTGAGTATATACGAACACGATGGAGATATTCTGGTATGGGACACTGCTACGCTGAAAGAGCTCGAAGACTACCCTGCTGATATCCCAGTCGGTAAATACAATTTTATCTGCAAAAACAGACGCTTCTATCCTATGCTTTTTGGCAAAGAGGTGGCCAGAGACAATTTCAAAGGGTATAAAAATTCCAAAGAGATACTCGATGCGATATTGCAGGGAAAAGTCAAGCTGAGCGAATTCGAACTTCGCAGTATAATGGATTGGCTGAAGATCATGGCCGCTCAGGAGAGGTGATATTTCAGCATCTTGTTTTATGATATTGTTTGTGGACGCATAAGAGGCGGGGGAGACCTGTATTCTATTTCGATTCGGGATCTGTTGATTTGCAGGTCGGAACGAAATCCCTTTAAGTGGACTATTTGATTCAAAAGGGTAAATTGGCGTTCAAGTTTGCAAAAAAGGATCTATGTGCTATGAAAAAACTCAATTTCATATCTTTTGGCGATGCTCTCGAAAAAGCGTTGTCGAACATAGACGAAATCGACAGAACGGAAATCGTGCTGTTAAGTGAAGCCAGAAACAGAGTGTTGGCTCGGGATGTGATCAGCAGGAAAAATTTGCCCTCGTTTGATAACTCCGCGATGGATGGTTTTGCAGTTGATTTTCGCGATGCAGGAAAGCGTGTAGAGATAGTTGAGACAGTTTATGCCGGAGATGTTTTGAAACCTTGTCTGCGAGAAGGGCAGTGCTACAGGATCATGACAGGTGCCAAAGTACCTACTGACGCAAACGCGATAGTGCCTTTTGAGAGTTGCCCTGAAACCGGAGCGGACTATGTGCTTTTGCCTGACAATATTAAGCCGGGAGACAATCTGAGAAAAAAGGGTGAGGAGTGCTCAGAGGGGGAGATTCTGGTGAAAAGGGGAGAGAGGCTTACATCCGCGCATATAGCAATTCTTGCCGCGCAGGGTATTGTGGCCGTATCGGTTTTCGAGCCTTTGAGCATAGCCATAGTGAGTACAGGCAACGAGATCAAAGAACCCTGGGAGCAAGCGGGCGAAGACGAAATATATAATGCGAACGCGTTTGGTATCGGTTCCATGTTGGAAGAGTATGGATTTTTTCCGTCTTATGTTGGTTCGATCCCGGACAGCAAAGAGCGGAGCATAGATTTCATATCCTCTTTGAAGGGCTATGATGTGATTATCACTACGGGCGGAATAAGCATGGGTGAAGCCGATTTCGTGGAGGAGGCGTTTTTGGCGAATGGGCTGGAAGTGATTTTTCACGGTGTCAATGTCAAACCGGGCAAACCTACCATGATGGGCAAAATGGGAGATACATTCGTAATGGCTATGCCTGGAAATCCTTTGACCGCAATGCTGAATATATTTTTGTTGTCTGTGCCTGTGCTTGTCAAGATGCAGGGAGCGAGCAGATGGCACTTCGCGCATCAGGAGGTGATCAACACCGAGGAGTTCAGGATAAAACCGAGTCGCAGCAATCTGGTGCTTGGCAGGATGGTCGACGGTCGTTTTCATGTGCTTAGAAAAAACAAAGTTGGATCCGGAATGTTGACTCCTCTCATGGAGGCCGATTGTGTAGCGGTATTCAACGAGAAATGCGCCGCTCCAAAGCGTGGAGATTTTGTCAAGGTGATACTTTTTGGCAGATTTCCCTCAGAAGATATCAATCTGGCATTCAACACCGATATTCGATAGTTGAGATTTTTGAAAGATTGTCTTGGACGGTATCTGATTATGTAGTGAATTAAATAAAAGAGAGTAAAATAGTGTGCCTGAATTGATCGGTACAATTATCGTAAATTGACTATAGATTTGTCCGATAAATTTTAACTAACAAAAGAGTGATATAAAAGTGTGCAACTATGCGAGCCTAAAAGTTGACAGGGGTGTAAAATGAGGAAGTTGTATTGGTCGATACTGATCGCCGGAACGCTTGCCGCAGGTAGTCAAGCGGATGGTAATGTAACCGTTTTGGGTGAACGGCTTTTCAAGGAGTATTGCTGGGGGTGTCATCATCAGACGGCTGAGGCGTTTGGCCCTTCGTTCAAAAACATCGCAAACAAGCGAAACAAAGGAGAGATAGTCGCTCAGATAATCGATCCGGCTAACACTTCCGGAAGATTGGGATACAAAAGAAGCTCTATGCCCGCTTTTGACGATCTGAACGCTACAGAGGTGGATCTTCTTGCTGACTTTATACTTTCATTCAAGGATAAAAGATGAAATTCGTTTTCAATTTATTTGGTATTTTGACGGTTATCGCGACTTTTTTGTCCGCGTCTAATAGTGGACTCCCAAACGACAAAATTTTCGTTGTGGAGCGTGAGAATCAGGCTCTCGCTGTCATAGAAAATGGTGAGTTGAGCGGTAAAATCGAAAATATGCGCAACTGCAACCATGCCGTAGTAAAGTTTAGAGATCATGATGGGTACTCTATCACGAGGGATGGTTATGTCATTAAATTCGATCCCGAAAATAACAAGAAATTAAAAGAGTACAAAACATCAAAAAGTGCCATAGGATTCATTATAGGCGACAACTATCTGGCTGTCGCCAACTACGACAACAAAACCGTAGAGGTGCTGGATAGAGATTTGAATCCGATTCAGCGGATAAAAACAGGCAGTAGAAATGTTGGCATCAAAGAGTATGGCGATTACCTGATATTTGCCTGCATGGATAGTGACGAACTATGGATAATGAAGGATATCCAGCCAGGATCGAAAACGCCCAGATTCGAACTTTACAAAAAGATAGAAAAGGCTGGAGAGGTACCCTTCGACGCGATGATAGATAGAAATATGTATGTTGTCGGATTTTTCAATTCAAAAAACATTGGGGTGCTGAATCTGGACACGATGGAGTATCGCAAGGTTCCCTTGGCGATTGGAGCCAAAGAGAGGATCCTTAAGGTGCCTCATTTTGGTTTCTGGAGTATCAGTGGCGACTATTTTTTCATTCCGGCAGTGGGAAACAGAAAAGTTTTCGTGTTTGACAGGAAGTTTGCTTTCGTC
>CAZYUW010000033.1:0-6442 GCA_964650685.1 uncultured Nitratifractor sp. | reverse complement strand
TGTTCATCGTCACCAGAGCGTTGCTGAACGCTTCGATCGGAGATATCAACCCATCCGTCTCGATATCGAAAACAATCTTTTCGTAGCTGGGATTGTCCTCTACGAGTACATTCTCAATAGTATAATTGGCTTTACGCACAGGCGTGAAAAAGGCGTCAAGCGCGATAGTTCCAGGGTCTGTTTGATCTCTGAGATCTTCGCTTGGTATATATCCTATCCCTTTGGCGAATTCTACTGTAAAATTCAGTTCGCCATCATCGTTGAGCGTAGCGAGCACCTTCTCTTTGTCCGCTACTTCTATCGTATCGTTGTCGAGATCGGAGCCTTTTATCACGGCAGGACCCTTGAAACTGTAACTGACGGATGCCATGTCTATGTCATCTTTGATCTTGCACCTGATGTTTTTCAGGTTTATGATAAATACGGCTATATCCTCGTGCATACCTCTGATGGAATCGAACTCGTGTGCCGCCCCTTCTATCTTGAGCGATATGGGAGCGTATCCTATCGAACTTCCAAGTAGAAGTCGTCTGAGCGGGTGCGCCAGAGTTATAGCGTATCCACTTTCAAAAGGATACGCGATCACTTCGGCTCTTGTCGGGCTTATCTCGTTTACCTCAACCTCTGTCGGCAGATAAGGCGCTACTTTTATTTTTCTCATTGTTTCAGCCTTTTGTAATCTGTTACTTGGAGTAAAGCTCGACGATCAAGCGCTCTTCCACCGGTATGGAAACCTCTTCGCGCTCCGGGATGCGTGTAAATATCCCGAACATCTTCTCCTTGTCCACATCTACCCACTCTACGATGCCGGTTTGATTGGTCAGCTCGACAGACCTCTGTATCTGGGGATTGTTTTTGCTCTTTTCGCGAATCTCTATCTTTTGTCCCGCTTTGACGCGATATGACGGTATATCCACCCTTTTGCCATCGACGAGGACATGACCATGGTTTACAAGCTGTCTGGCGAACGCTCTGGTTGTCGCGAAACCCATTCTATAAACAACATTGTCGAGCCTCTGCTCGAGAAGCTGAACGAGAAGCTCTCCGGTGTTGCCCTCTCTTCTGTTGGCCTCTCTAAAAAGTGATCTGAACTGCTTTTCACTCACACCGTACATGAATTTGGCTTTCTGCTTCTCACGAAGCTGCAGACCATATTCGCTGATCTTGGATCTTCTCTGGCCGTGCTGCCCCGGAGGATAGGGTCTCTTTTCCAGAGCGCTTTTTCCGGAGAGCCGTCTCTCTCCCTTGAGTCCGAGATCGACACCTAATCGTCTTTCCAGTTTTTCAACAGGACCTCTATATCTTGCCATTTTTCTACCTTTGACTGTTTTCTATTTCTCTACTATATTGAATACAAATACTGAAAATCAGAACGATCACGCATCAGACACGACGCTTTTTGGGCGGTCTGCAGCCGTTATGAGGCAGAGGTGTGATGTCTTTGAACCATATCACCCTGATGCCCTCTATCGCTCCTATGGATTTCACGGCGGTGTCTCTCCCCGATCCGGGACCCTGCACCTTGATGCCGACCTCTTTGATGCCATACTCTTTGGCTTTGCTCATCGCGTCCTCTACAGCCTGCTGAGCCGCGTACGGAGTAGATTTTTTGCTGCCTTTGAAACCGAGCGCTCCAGCGCTGCTCCAGGTCAACACATTTCCCATCTCGTCCGTAACCGTGATAACGGTATTGTTGAAAGTGGCGGCCACATAGACGACCCCCTTAGCCACACTCTTTTTTATCTTCTTCTTAGCCATTCTCTACGCTCCTGATTATGCTGAACCGACAGTTTTGCGCTTGCCCTTTCTGGTTCGGGCGTTCGTCTTTGTCTTCTGGCCTCTGACAGGCAATCCCCGTCTGTGTCTCAATCCACGATAGTTGCCCAGGTCCATGAGGGTTTTGATATCCATCATAACCTTTTTGCGCAGGTCTCCCTCGACCATATAGTTCTCCTGGATCTCCTTGCGGATGGTGGCCGCTTCAGTATCACTCAGCTCGTGGACTCTTTTGTCGTAGCTGATGCCGGTCGCATCCAGAATCTTGCGCGAACTCGTCAAACCTATGCCGTATATGTATGTCAAAGCGTACTCCATACGCTTGTTTTTGGGCAAATCGACCCCTGCAATTCGTGCCATGCTTATCCTTGTCTCTGTTTATGCTTTGGATTTTTGCAAATCACTCTCACAACACCTTTGCGCTTGATGATCTTGCAATCATCGCACATTTTTTTTACCGATGGTCTAACCTTCATGCGGTTCTCCTCTGTAATATTGCACCGAATATATTTGCGTGGATCGGTGAGAAGTATCGTCCGAACCAACCCTCGGGTAACAGGTGCTCGTCACTCGAAGGTTCTTCACGCAGTTCCCCTTCCCATTCGTACAGAAACAGGGGAGAGGATTATATCAAAATTAATTTTAAGGATTCCTGTAGGCGATTGTTGTCGGCAGATCATACCGGCCGCTGGAATTCGGTCAGGCTCTTGCCTCAGCCTTCAAAGTTTTTGGAGCCGGGCGGGAAATGGTCTATTTGTATCGAAATGTGATCCTGCCCTTGTCGAGACTGTACGGAGTCAACTCCACTTTGACGCGGTCACCTGGAAGAATCTTGATGTAGTGCATACGCATCTTGCCGGCAATATGACACAATATCACATGACCGTTGTCCAGTTCCACCCTGAATGTCGCATTGGGCAGCGCCTCAACCACTTTGCCGTCGATTTCGATTACATCGTCTTTCGCCAAGTTCTCTTCCTTTTGATAAATTGTGCACGGTGCACTTCCCAGCCCGCCGCGACGGGTTCGGAAATACACGGAATCTCACGGCAGCGTCAACACGATTGCGCTATTTTCGCTTACGGCAACCTGATGCTCATGATGACTCCCTCTGAGACCATCTTCACTCAATACCGACCAGCCGTCTTCAAGAAGTACGGGTTCCCCGCTCTTTTGACACACCATCGGCTCGACACAAAAGACCATACCCTTTTTCATCTTGGGGCCTTGATTGCTTTTTCCTTCAAGATAGTTGGGAACATTGGGCTCCTCATGCGGTTTGGTGCCAATACCGTGTCCGCAGTAGTCCTTCAGAGGCACGAAACCCCGTGAAGTAATGTACTCCTCGAGCATCTCACTCAGCTCTTTGAAGCGAAGCTGAGGCCTTATGGCGGCGATCGCCTCTTTGAGCGCCCCTTCGGAGCACTTCATGAGCCGTTCGTCGCTCTCAGAGACACCCCCAATCCCGATCGTGATCGCCGCATCACCGTAATAGCCCTCGTATTTCGATCCTATATCCAGACCCAGTATATCGCCATCTTTGAGTGTATAATCGGAGGGAATGCCGTGTATTATCACTTCATTGACAGAAGTGCATACGGCGGATGGAAATCCATAGAGACCCTTGAACGAAGGCTCCGCGCCAAGCTTTCTGAGAAACGCTTCGCCTGCCTCGTCGACTTCGGCGAGCGTCATCCCCGCTTCAACCGTCTCTTTCAGATACTCCAGAGTCTGAGCGACCATGGCTCCGGCTCTTCGAAGCTTCTCGATCTCTTCCGGTTTTCGCAGAGCAATCGCCATCAGAGTCCTACATGACCCAGCATCTCATACTGGTTCATAGTCCTTTGGGCTTCGACTTTGCGCATTGTGTCGAGCGCGACCTGAACGACGATCAGAACGGCCGTACCTCCAAAGTAAAACGAAGCTCCCAGAGCGTTTATCATTATAAAGGGCAGAGTAGATATTATCGCCAGATAGAGAGAACCCCACAATGTCAATCTGCTGGCGACCTCGTTCATGAACGAAGATGTCTGCTCTCCCGGACGCACACCCGGAATGAATCCGCCCTGTCTCTTCAGGTTGTCGGCTATGTCCTTGGCGTTGAACGCGATAGAAGCATAGAAAAACGAGAAAAACACAACGAGCAGAAACATGGTCGTGTTGTACACCAATCCACCCGGATGCAATATATCGGCTATCCTGGTTATTATCGGATTTGTGCTGGCCTGCAGCAGCGTGAGAGGAAACATCAAAACGGCACTGGCGAAAATTGGAGGAATCACACCGGAGAGGTTGACTCTGACGGGAATGTAGTTCATAACCCTCTTGTGCTGATTTTGCATAATGGTCTTGCGTGAGTAGCTGATGGGTATTCTGCGCTCACCAAGCTCGATATAGATAATGACACCTATAGTCACGAGTATGATCGCGATAATCGCCAATACGACCAGAAAATTCATCGTACCTGAGTTGACGGCAGAAACTGTATTGCTGATAGCGGCAGGAATCCCCGAAACGATACCCGCGAATATGATCAGCGATATTCCGTTGCCGATACCTTTCTGCGTAATCTGCTCTCCAAACCACATAAGCAGCATCGTGCCGGTCAGCATGGAGAATACGGCAATTAAAACGAAACTCGTAGAGTCTATCATAACCGCACTCTGTCCATGTCCGCCCTTCATTGCCTCCAGACCGAAAGATACGCCTATCGCCTGTACGACAGTGATGAAAATAGTGCCATAACGGATGATCTGCATATACTTCTGCATCCCGTCGCGCTCTTTTTTCATCTGTCCCAGCGCGGGAAAAGTGGCTGCCAACAGCTCCATCACGATCGCCGATGTGATATAGGGCATTATACCCAGAGATATGATACTCATACGCCTGATCGCGTTGCCGCTGAACATATTCGCCAGGCCAAGCGCATTGTTGGCGTTCTGGTCGAAAAAGCTCTTTATCACACTGAGATCGACACCTGGAATGGGCACATAGGCCAGTATCCTGTATGCAAACAGAAAACCGAGTGTTATCAGGATCTTTTGGGCCAAAGGGTTTTTCATGACTACTTCCTGCTCGTGGTTACTGCATCATCCTTGATCTTCGATGCAAGCTCTTTCGCACCGCTTCCAATGAGCTTGATGCGTGCAACATTCTTGCCCAGTTTGTGTACGCTCCTGATGCTTTCGATCGTGATCTCATCGAGATCCGCCACTGCCTTTACGCGATCTACATTGATTACATATGGCTTCTCCACTCTGGAGCTGAACCCTATCTTGGGCAGTCTCTTGTAAAGTGGCTGCTGTCCGCCTTCGAAACCTCTTTTGCGGCTGTAGCCCGATCTGGACTTCTGGCCCTTCTGTCCGCGTCCGGCCGTTTTACCGGTACCGGAGCCCTGGCCTCTACCGACACGCTTTTTGTTCTGTACAGAGCCGGGTGCCGGCTGAAGATTGTGCAAACCCATAACTGCTCCTTAGCCTTTGATTCTGGTAAGCGCCTGAATCGTACAGCGCACCAGGTTGTTGGGGTTGTTCGAGCCAATAGACTTGGCGATTATATCCTTGATACCGGCCAGTTCTATAACGGGCCGGGCCGCTCCTCCGGCTATCGCACCGGTACCTTCGCTCGCCGGGCGCAGGATGATCCTGCTGGCGTTGAACTTGTGCTCTATATCGTGTGCTATGGTGGTACCTTTGATATTGACTTTCACCAGATTCTTGAAAGCGTCGTCAACGGCTTTTTTGATAGCGTCCGGCACCTCTTTGGCTTTGCCGTATCCATAACCCACCGTACCGTTTCTGTCTCCGATGACGACGAGCGCGGTGAATCTGAATCTGCGGCCTCCCTTTACGACCTTGGTGACACGGCCGATATTTACGATAACCTCTTCGAAATCTTCTCTATTGATATTTTCCATACTTAGCTTCCTTAGAACTTTATCCCGGCGTCTCTGAGAGCATCTGCAAAAGATGCCACCACACCGTGATAGAGATAACCGTTACGATCGAAAACTATGCTCTCGATGCCGGCCGCCTTGAGTTTGTCCGCCATATCTCCGGCAACCTTCACGGCATCCTCTCTCGTCGCTTTGAGGCCGAGCTTGTTACCATCGGCATACGCGATTGTATTGCCGGCATCGTCGTCGATCGCCTGGGCATAGAAGTGCTTGTTGGATCTGAACACAGTGACTCTCGGGGTCTGGGCAGTTCCATGTATCTTGCCTCGTACGCGCTTCTTGCGCTGCGCATACATCGCGTTCTTTTTCTTCTGAATACTTTTCAACATGGGGCCGCTCCTTACTTACCTGCCGCTTTACCGGCTTTTCTGATTATCACTTCGTCAGTATACTTGACACCTTTGCCTTTGTATGGCTCAGGCGGACGGAATCCGCGTATTTCGGCGGCGACCTGCCCTACCAGCTGCTTCTCGCTTCCACTGATGGTGATTATGTTTTTGTCCACCTTGATCTCGATACCCTCTGGAATCTCGTAATTGACAGGATGGGAAAAACCGAGCTGAAGCTCCAGTGTCTTGCCGCTGACATTCGCCCTGTAACCGACACCGTTGATCTCCAGGGACTTGCTGAACCCTTCGTCCAGACCTATGATGATATTGTTGAACAAAGAGCGATATGTACCCCAGTACGCCGAGGATTGCTTGCTGTCGT
>CAZYUW010000032.1:0-5149 GCA_964650685.1 uncultured Nitratifractor sp. | reverse complement strand
TGGCCGGAGCGTTTTGTCTCGGGACTGAATTGACGCTTTGTGAAGGCTGGAGAATAACCGGCTGCTGAGGATTGTTGTAGTTTTGTGCGGGAGCGTGGTTTCTGGATGAGGCACCCATTCTTTTGAGCGAGTTGATGGTGTCTTCTATATTTTTTTCGTTGGTCTGCTTGGCTGTGCTTATGAGCCTATACTCCTCTTCGTAACCCAGTCTCGTGCTGGAACCGTATCCGTTAGCCATATTGTAATCCGCTATGGCCCTTCGTGTGTTCGGACCCATTGCTCCGTCAATCTTGTTGTGATAGTACCCGAGTACTTTCAGGGCAGCCTGAACCCTTCTGGTTTTGCTTCTCGTGTCGGATCCTGGAGAGATCAGCACTTTGTCAAACTCCAGAAGTGTTCCAAGATATATCAGCGCGTCTCTCTCCTGTGGACTCAAATAAGCCGTATCTCCTATTTCGTAAGCCCTGTTGAGCTCTTTGATGGCTGTTCTGCTTTCAAAAGAATTGATCTGTCCGTTTATGGGACCGTGATAAAAGCCGAGACTACTGAGCGCCATCTGTATATGTTTTTCATTTGTCATCACCGGTCTGGGAGCCACTACGGTACGGCGCCTTTTTCTTGTTTTGTGATGGGTGGTGCGGTGTCTTCGGCTGTTGTATATCTCGTTGGTGATCACCGAACCGACCACCCCGCCAATCAATCCTCCTGCTACGGCATCCCCAAAGCTGGCCATAAGTGGCACGGAACCGAATCCACCCATTATCAAAACGGCCGCGATAGATAATCCGGAAACTCTTTGCCTCATCTAAAACTCCTTCTTTGAATTTCTATACTTTTTCCCGTTCATTTTAGGATAACTTAGCTTAATAATTCCTCCATTTGGAAAGCTGTCTTTATTCCAGATTTTACGGTTTGCTTATACCGATCATTTCAGGTTTTTCCACTATATATTTGGGCACTTTGTAGAAATAGAACCTCTTTTTTTCACCATTTGAACCCACTGCGTCTATGGAAAACTTCTTCAGATTGACATATGGAAACTCCACCCTGTAGCTCGTAAACCACGAGGGCAGAGGAGCCCTTATGGTCGCGGGCAGGGACGATCTTGATATTCGCCTGATGCTTAGGGGTTTTATGTCGCCTTGCATTCTCAACCTGTCGAGTCTGACACTGTCGACAGGACTGAGTGAAACATAGAAGATCTCACTGTTTCGCGTATCGTTTCTTCCGGCGCAGTGCGCGGAATCATAAGTGATGAAAAATATACCTTCACTCTCTGTGCCAGCACCGAATATGACCTTTTCGCTCTGCTTGAGCGAATTGTACTTCGCGCTGTTTTTTTTGATAGTATCCAACAACGCTCCGTCTGTCTTGTCGGCGCATCCGCCCAGCAGCACCATAGCCACCGGCAAAACCCCCAATCCCAATATCTTCATTCTCTTCATACCCAACCTTTACGAAGCCAACCTCTACCGCTTCTGTTTAGCAAATTGTATCACATCGATCATAAATAGAAAAGGAAATGTTTTGTTTAGGAGTTTTATACTACAATTAACTCCGATTATCATACGATGGAGAGTTGGATAGATGTACGATAGAAAAGCGGTAGCCTTTACCGGTCCTTCAAACAGTGGCAAGACCACACTGATAGAAAAGATAGCGAGAACTCTCGTAAACGACAGAAAAGTCGTAATAGTCAAAAATGACCCCTCGGACAAAGCGGTTTTCGATACGAAAGGCAAAGACAGTGACAAGTTTTTCAAGACCGGCGCGGATGTGATAGTGGTGTCGCCTGTGCGCACCACTATGATGTCTCACAGCGGCAGTTCCATGGAGGAAATTTCGAGGCTTTTTGGAGATTTCGATTTGATGCTGGTGGAGGGATTGAAAAATCTGCCTTTGCCGAGAATAGGTATTTTCAGGGGAGCAATAGATAAGGATTATCTCGATGTGATCGATGCCGTAGCGATCGACGATACGGTAGATATCAATAAATATGAGATTCCCGACGAAATCACACTCCTGAATCTGAACGATACAGACTCCATAATCGATTGGATCGACAGAAACGCCACTGTTATGTGAGGTTAATATGAATACGATATTTGAAAATATAAAGCATATCGCGTACGAAATAGACAAAGCCATCAAAAGCGAGGACCTGGGCTACAGCGACAGGTGCAACTCGACAGGTGACAATCAATTGAAACTCGATATTGCGTGCGATGCCATCATAGAACACCATTTCAAAAACGCCCCTCTCGTCAAAGCCATTGTCAGCGAAGAGAAAGAGCGGATAGTAGAGTTGAATCCCGATGGAGAGTACACTGTGTGTTACGATCCGCTGGATGGATCGAGTATAGTGGATGCCAATCTCTCGGTGGGTTCGATATTTGGCATATATCGCGGGGATGAGCTTCGCGGCGAGACTCTCGAGGCGGCCGCGTATGTGGTATATGGGCCCAGACTGGAGCTTGTAAGCGTCAGCGGGGATAAAAAGCCCAGACACTACAGATCGGGCCCGGATGGTATTTTCGACGATGTGTGCGAGATAGAGCTGAACGAAAAAGGCAAACTGAACGCTCCCGGAGGCACTCAAAAGGATTGGCTGCCCTGGCACAGAAGTTTCATAGAGTCTCTCTTTATGGACGGATACAGATTGCGTTACAGCGGGGGCATGGTACCGGATCTACACCATATTTTGACGAAAAAGGGCGGCATATTCAGCTATCCTGCTACCACAGGCAACCCCAAAGGCAAGCTCAGAACTCTTTTCGAGGTGATCCCATTCGCCAAAATTTTCGAAGCGGCGGGAGGTATGGCGGTAGACGACAGGGGTCGCAGGCTGATGGAACTCGTACCGGAACACATACACGATACAACTCCGTGCTTTTTCGGTTCTGGCGATGAAATAGAGCGATGCATATCGGCCTATGATGGAAAAAGCCTGTGAACGACAAGCATTTGGACAAGTGGGAAAAGGCGCTCGAGGAGAAAAGTCTCAAACTCAAAGAGTGCCAGAAAGAGAGAGGATTCAAAAGCTGTCTGCCCTGCCCCAGACTGAACGATTGCGAAACAAGAGACGAGTATGTCAATGCCGTTTACGACAGTATGAACAAAGGTAAAGGCGGAGGTTTTGAATTTTGATGACGAAAGGAGTATATAGTCATGTCTGTTTTGAGCGGCGAAGATAGAGAAAAGATACTATCCAGCATAAGAACGATTCCGGATTTCCCAAAGCCCGGAATACAATTCAAGGATATCAGCACCCTTCTGAACGACCATGAGTCGCTCAATTTGCTGATGTCCCATCTGGAGGAGCGATACAGTAGCTACGATCTGGACTATATTGCCGGTATCGACGCGAGAGGCTTCATATTTGGCTCTATATTGGCGGATAGACTGAAAATAGGCTTCGTTCCCATCAGAAAAAAGGGCAAACTCCCCTATACAACCGTTTCCGAGAAATACAGTCTCGAATACGGTTTCGACGAAGTGGAGATACATATAGACGCTTTCGGAGAGGATGGCCTGTGCAACGCTCGCCCCGCGAGAGTCCTGCTTATCGACGATCTGATCGCGACAGGAGGTACGGCCGCGGCCGCCTCCAGGCTGATCAACAAGGTGGGGGCCCAATGTGTCGAGAGCTGCTTTATCATAGAGCTGCTCTTTCTCAACGGCAAATCCTCCATAGACTCTCCGGTCTATTCGGTCTTACCTATATAGCTCCCATTGAGGCGATACTCAAGAGTCGCTTCTCTCCTCTATAACGATATCGATTATATCGTCGTCGGCTTCGATAGAATCGAGCACGGCGAAACTATCCGCGTCACCCTCTTCTATCTCTCCGAAAACCGTATGAACACCATCCAGATGCGGGGTATCTACGAATGTGATGAAAAATTGGCTTCCACCGGTATCCCTGCCGGCATGAGCCATCGATATCACTCCTCTCTTGTGTGCGATGCCGTTGGATGTTTCGCATCTGATGTTCCAGTCCGGTCCTCCGGTACCGGGCACTCCACCCGCTCCTTCTCTGGTGTTGGGACATCCCCCCTGAGCCATAAAGCCGGGAATGACACGGTGAAACTTCAACCCTCTGTAAAATCCCGAGTCGGCGAGATGGGCAAAGTTGGCCACGGTATTTGGAGCTTTGTCGGGGAATAGTTTGATCTTTATATCTCCTTTGCCGGTCTTTATGATCGCATATTGCAATCTGTCGAGTTCGTCCTGTGTCAAGTCGTACTCTTTGATCTTTTTTCCGAACACAATATATCCTTTACTGTTTGGATTCTTTTTTTTGCGATGTTGTCTGGGGCCTGGTCATATCGGTAGCTTTGTTTAGACCCTGTATGATGAAATAGCTGCCTATTATGAAAAGTACCAGTATTATCAACGGTGCGATTTTTTTCAGCATCGCTATCCCCTTTGGCTGATTTAAGAGATAATCTTATATAAAATTGACTTAAATGACGAAGTCAGGATTATTTAGTCCTTTTCCCGGTTTTGATGAATTTTGCGCTACAGGTCAAAATTGGTCTAGATAACTTTAGCGAGTAAAAAGTATGCTAAAGTGACGCTATGACCGATAAAAACAAGTATGTAAAACGTGCACATATTTCTGAAAGGAAATTCAGAGAGATCATTAAGTGTTTTTCTGAAGATCTCAACGCTACCCAGATTGCTCATTTGACAGGCATCAGTAGACCAACCATCAACCGATATCCAAAAGCCATTAGAGAGCGCATTGTGAAACAATGTGATTACGATTCACCATTTTCCGGAGAGATAGAAGTAGACGAAAGCTATTTCGGTGCCAGACGCATCAAGGGGAAACGAGGCAGAGGAGCTTACGGTAAAACAATTGTCTTTGGTCTACTGAAAAGAGAATAAAGTGTATACAGAGATCGTACCAGATGCCAGGAAAACCACACTGCAGGCTATCATTAGAGGAGATGTAGAGATTGATAGTGTGATCCATTCTGATGGATGGGGAGGATATCATGGCCTGGTAGATATTTTAGAGTTCATCATGGCAAGAATGAATTTGTCAGAGGTAAATCGCATATCAACGGCATTGAGTCCTTTTGGAGTTATGCTAAGATAAGATTGGTAAAATTTAGGGGACTGGATAAAAAGAGTTTTAACT
>CAZYUW010000031.1:0-14834 GCA_964650685.1 uncultured Nitratifractor sp. | reverse complement strand
TTGGCCAAATATGTGCGTCCAGAAACGGAACTCGACGAAGAGTTTTTCGATACATTCAATCAGATCATGGAGATACTGGGCAAAAGAATCAAATTCGAGGAGGAGAACCTCTACTTCCAGATGAGCCTCAGTTGAGTCCAGAGTGATACCCGCGGCTCAAGTGGTCTCTCTGTCATCTCCTCCGAAGCGTGATAGTCTTTTTTATTACATGATAATTTGCGTCTACAGAATATCTCTCAAAACAATAGCATAGTGCATTATCAGAAGACTCAGTACAAATATCAACATAGACGAACTTCTCGATAGTATCTGTTCCAGTGGAGTGCGCTCCTTGCCGTTGGTTTTGTAGGCTATGACGAAATGGACTATAGTAACGAGTGTCAAAACCGCGACCATTACAACTTTCATATTTACCGCATGCTCTATCTCGCTGCCGGAGCCGGAAAAGAGCAGAGAGAAAAGATTGTATTTGACCCCTATGATCCAGCCCGTCAAAAGCAACACTATCAAAGCGGCCAACTCGAACCAGCCAAAAATCGGACCGACATACGGATACACCTTCTGTTGCGCCTCTTTATCTCTCAGGGACACCCCCAGAACGAACATAAAAACGGAACCTCCTATCCAGGAGATAGCCATCAACAGATGAATATGAAACGCCCACTCGTTAAACCAATCTACCACTATATGCTCCTGTAAATCAACTGTCTATCTTCAGAACCGCCATAAAGGCCTCCTGCGGAACCTGCACTTTGCCTATGGCTTTCATCCTCTTTTTGCCCGCTTTCTGTTTTTCCAGGAGTTTTCGCTTTCTCGTTATATCGCCCCCATAACATTTGGCAGTCACATTTTTACCCATAGACTTCACATTGCTTCTGGCTATGATCTGGTTCCCTATACTAGCCTGTATGGCCACCTCGAACAACTGCCTCGGAATGAGCTCTTTGAGCTGGTTGACAAACGCAAGGCCTCTGCTTCTAGCCTTCCCTTTGGGGACTATTATACTCAACGCGTCCACAATCTCTCCGGCGACTCGTATATCGAGTTTGACCAGATCTCCCTCCTTGAAAGCTATCGGCTCATAGTCGAAACTGGCATAACCCTTCGTCATGCTCTTTAGTTTGTCGTAAAAATCCATCACGATTTCGTTCATCGGGATATCGTACTCCATCAGGACACGATTCTCGTTCAGATAGTCCATCTTGACCTGGATACCCCTTCTGTCGTTCAGAAGTTTTATCAGATTGCCTACAAATTCGTTAGGAGTCAAAATGGTCGCTTTGACATATGGCTCATATATCGTATCTATTTTGGGCGGATCCGGCAATTCGCTGGGGTTTTGTATCTCAATCTCTTCGCCATCCGTCTTTTTGACTCTATAGACGACAGTAGGAGCGGTGGCTATGAGATCCAGACCAAACTCTCTCTCAAGTCTCTCTTTGACCACCTCCATATGAAGCATACCCAGAAACCCTACCCTGAATCCGCTTCCAAGTGCGAGTGAACTTTCAGGCTCGAAGCTCAAAGCTGCATCGTTGAGCTTCAGTTTGTTCAAAGCGTCACGCAGATCTTCGAACTTGTCCGTCTCTATAGGGTATATTCCGGCGAACACAAAAGGTTTTGCGGGTTCGAATCCCGGTATGGCTTTGGATGTCGGCTCTTTGGCGTCGGTTATCGTATCTCCCACCTTCAACCCCTCGACCGTCTTGAGTCCCATGACTACAATGCCTATCTCGCCTGTAGAAACAAGTGGGGTCTTCAGGGGCGATATGGGATTGGGATACATCAGATCCAGAACCTGATGCTCTTCGCTCGTTCCCATTATCTTTATCGTCTGTCCCTTTTTGATCGAACCGTCAAATACCCTGACAAGCGCCAGAGCCCCCAGATAGTTATCGAACCAACTGTCATAGATGAGTGCTTTCAATGGTGCGCTTTCATCGCCTTCTGGAGCTGGAATTCTCTCCACGATGGCATCTATGAGTTCGGGTACACCGACTCCGGTTTTGGCGGATATGAGATTGTGCTCGGTACAATCCAGACCTATCGCCTCTTCGACTTCCGTCAGCACTCTGTCGGGATCCGCACTCGGCAGATCGATCTTGTTCACCACCGGCAACAGCTCCAGATCGTTCTCTAGAGCTATATAGACATTGGCTATCGTCTGAGCCTCTACACCCTGCGATGCGTCAACTATCAACAACGCGCCCTCCGAAGAAGCAAGAGATCTGCTCACCTCATAGGAGAAATCCACATGACCGGGAGTATCTATCAGATTCAGAACATAACGCTCCCCGTCCTTCTCGTAGTCGAGTCTTACGCTCTGCGCTTTGATCGTTATACCCCTCTCTTTTTCTATATCCATGGTATCCATTATCTGATCGCTCATTTTGCGCTCGCTCACGGCGCCGCACTCCTGGATAATCCTGTCTGCCAATGTGGATTTGCCGTGATCTATATGGGCTATGATGGAAAAGTTCCGTATATGCGACTGTGGCACTCTGCTGGTGGACAATTCATTCTCCTTGAAACAGCGACCGCTGCTGTATAAAACTAAAATCAATGTTATGATAATCAAAATCGATTATATCGATTACCGACTCCCCCGTCGCGCAAATAGTCTTTGGCGCGTCTATTTTCAGTCGTATGCTTTATCGAGATCCGTTTCTACCGTCTCGCCGTCTTTTACATATACCTCTTTTGCTATACGAATATTCTGCGGAGTATCATAACCGCACTCCGCGGCACATTTCACTATACCTATAAGATAATATCTTCCCTCTCCTACGCCATAAAAAGCGAAATTGCCGTTTTTGTCAGAAGATGTGAATTTTAGATAGTTGAACAGTCTAGGATCGGCTTTGCCCATCTTTTTTCCATTAATATAGCTCTGGGTGTACCATTGCCTCGAATAACTGGTAACCGGATTGAGATACAGCCTGGTGTGGCGACCAAAAATTTTCCTGCCTGAGGCATCCACCAGATATATCGAGCCTTTGACGGTCCCACGACCGGATCTGACTATGGAAGCGTATTCCGAGACGGGGAAAGGAATCCTCTCCACTACCGTTTCGGAACTCAAATTGTTATCACCGGTAACATTCATATCGTTACCCTGCCCTTCGCCTGGAAGAATCAAGTGCTCGTTTATGCATCCAGATAAAAAAAAGATCAACAAAAACAATACAGGCAGCACTTTCGATTCTCTATTCATCAATATACTCCGCTTTCAAAATCGTATCAGGTGCGTTAGACATCATGGAACATCTTTATATTTCGATTATTATACATTAGAAAGTTTATAGTTAATAATTCCGATGCCGATTGTTGAGCCTGAATTCGAATATTCGTCATACCCTGTATCCGTCGATTTCACCATGAGTGCCTATTCTTGAGGAATCTGGGAGAGTGTCGTTGGTATTGATCCTGTTGATCGCGAAACACTTTTGAGTGTGAGCTCAGGGCAATCGTGATCGACTATTTGCCCAGACAGAACTCTCCAAACATTCTATCGAGTATCTCCTCCTCATCATATGGGCGCGTAATCGATCCAATCGCTTTGAGCGCTTCCATGATATGGTAACTGAAAAACTCCAGCTCTCCCCTGCGAAGGGGAGACTCCGATTCCGCTATCTCAGTCGAGCATCGTTTCAGCGCTTCCATCTGCCTCGCACTGCTGAGCATCAGTTCGTCCGCCGCCCCTGTTTCATTGAGAATCCGTTCGATCTCATTCACCACAGGAGAACTGTCCATATCGACACTGACCCGCAGCGGCGAAATATCGTCGATGAGAGTCTCGTCGAAATGGATATCCATGTCTATTTTATTCAAAACGGCAATTATCCGTTTGTCTTTCAGATTTCTTATCATCTCCACTATTTTCAGATCCTCGTCATCGGCGGGGCGGGAGGCATCGAAGAGCGCTATTACGATATCTGAGTCCTCCATTGACTTCATTGATCTCTCTATGCCTATCTTTTCTATACTGTCCCGCGAACCGTTCCTGATACCAGCGGTATCCACTATGCGCACCAGATGAGATCCAATTCTGACGCTCTCTTCTATGGTGTCCCTGGTGGTACCGGCTATATCACTGACTATTGCTCTGTCGTACTGGAGCATGGAGTTGAGCAAAGAGCTTTTTCCGACATTGGGTTTGCCCACTATAGAGACTCTGAACCCCTCTATGAGACCTTTCCGTCGTCTGCTCCCGTCGACGATACGATCCATCCGTTCTCTCAGATCGACCAGATCCTCAAGGAGACGCTCCCGCAAATCTGCCGGTATATCCTCTTCGGCATAATCTATCATCACTTCCGAATGCGAAAGCGCCTCGAGCAGTCTATTTCTGCAATCTTCGACAAACTCTTTCAGTTCACCCTTAAGATGTCTGGCCAATATCTTGGCTGCGTCCAGACTTTTCGCTTCTATCAAACCGGCTATGGCCTCGGCTTCACTCATATCTATTTTTCCATTGAGAAAAGCTCTCTTGCTGAACTCCCCAGGTTCAGCCAGACGAGCCCCATGCGTAATCACGCTTTCGAGTATCTCTTCGGCTACGACGATTCCTCCATGGCACTGAAACTCAACTATATCCTCACCAGTAAAAGAGTTGGGCGCCCTGAAATATATCACTATGGCACGATCTATCAAAGAACCGTCCGTACCATAAACCGAACGAAGCGTCGCAACCCTGTTGGTCAATCCTCCATCTCGAAGCAGTTTCGAAGAGATATTCAGGGCTTTCTCTCCACTGATCCTCACTATGGCTATCGAAGCGACACCGGAAGCGGTGGCAACCGCGGCTATCGTATCACTCATTTTCGTTTAATGAAATCGTTTATCAAAATATATCTACTGCCATCCCTATGGCGCTTTATCGCCACATATTTGTCCGGAAATTCATCTCTCAACTGCTCAAGAGCTATCTGCGCAAGCACTCCATCGAGTGATCTTGTTCTGCCCCACCCCTCACGGTTCACATGTTCGATAACTGTCTGTATATAGTTTCTTATCATCTCCTGCTGAGTACTTATGAACTGGGCTATTTCCAATTTTAGATACAGACCGTATTTGCTGTGCAGCCAATTGAACAAAAGGTATGAAAGAGCGTTGTACCTATAACCCTCTTTGCCTATGATAAGCGCCGCGTCGTCGCCGTCAATAAAAATATATGCGGTATCTCCGATGACATCCACTTCTATCGTATCGATATCGAAGCAGCTGCTTCGTATTAGATCCTTGACGCTGTTTTCTATTACGAAACAGAGTTCCGGATTGGCATCAGGATGCGATATGGGTTCATTTTCACACACTCCGCCCCCCTCGTCGTCGCGATCTTCCTCGCTATCGACGAAAAAACTTTCCAGGATCCTTTTTTCGACTACAGTATCTGTCCTCTCTGTTTCGTTTTCAGTACTCTCGACAGACGCATCTCTTTTTAATAGAGATTTTTTTTCGATATCGCTCTTTTTGGTACACGCTTCGTTTTTCTTTTTATCTCCATTTCCGCTGACCGCCTCCTGAGCCGGGCGTCTACCTCTTGTCGATTTTATCTGCGTTTTACCCGCTTTTGAATCTTTTGTCGCGACTATTACGGCATCTTTCGAAAAAAATCCAAGAAAACCCTTTGATGGATACTGCACTATTTCATATTTCAACTCTGACATAGTGCATCCAAGCTCCCTGCAGGCTTTGGTGTATGCCTCTTCAAGCGTGGGGGCCTCGATCTTTTTCATGATATTTTACCTTTATCCTAACTCTTGTTCGTGTCTGCTTTTCATCTGCTCTTTATGTCTCTCATAGGCGCGGTTTATAAAATACTGCTGAGCGATCGAGAGTATATTGTTCGTCAGCCAGTACAAGACCAGACCCGATGGAAATGTCAGGAAGAAAAAGGTCATGATCACGGGGAACCACTTGAATATCTTCTGCTGCATGGGATCGGTGACATTACTCGGTGTAATTTTTTGCTGCAGATACATCGTCACACCCATCAAAAGAGGCAACACGAACCATGGATCCTGCCTGGAGAGATCGTTGATCCACAATATCCAGGGTGCCCCCTGCAGCTCGTCGGCATTGAGCAAAACCCGATAGAGCGCAAAAAATACAGGTATCTGCAAAAGCATGGGAAGGCATCCACCCATTGGATTGGCTCCATGCTTTCTGTAGAGCTCCATCATCTGCTGATTCATCTTTGCCGGATCTTTTCCGTATCGCTCCTTGATCTCTTTCATTTTCGGTGCCAGATCTTTCAGTTTCTGCATCGACATCATGCCTTTGTACGACAATGGGAAAAGAACCAGTTTTACAAGGATGGTGAACATCACTATCGCCCAGCCCCAGTTTCCGACAAAGTTGTACATCCAGAGCATCACTTTAAAAAACGGTTTGGAGAGAAAAGTAAACCAACCAAACTCTATGGCATCCGTCAATCTACCATCGAGCCTGCCGAAGAGTTTCCACTCCTTGGGACCTGTATAGCCGTGGATACTCAGCGAACCTTTGGCGGATACGAAAGGAAGGGGATCAGAGCCGTTCTCCGGAGAAACTACCGCGCTTACAGGTTTATCGAAACTATAAAAAAGAGAGGCGTAGTATCTGTCGAAAGAGGACACTATCGTGGCTTGCGGAAACACTTCTGGCTCTTCGGCCTTGCCATCCTCTATCGTAGTTATTACACCATCCTGGTCTCTAACAAGTGCGCCTCTGACTATCATGTATTTGGACTTGTCCGCTTCGGGTCTGTGTCCAGTCGTCATAAAAAATTCGACCGAATCGCTTGTGTTTACAGAAATATCATAATGTCCATCCGGATAGAACACTATCTCTTTACTGACGCTCAAAGATCCGAGATCCTGTCTGAGAACGATTTTGGCTCTATCTTTTTCGGCATCGATATTTTCACTGGAAGCGACATAATCGACTTTGAAAGCTCTGTCGTTTATATTTTCATCTTTGAATCTGATCTCAAGAGGAAGAGTTTTGCTGCTGTCGATCAGATCGAGCGGTTTTCCGTTTTTGTCTGTATATTTTGATTCATGCAGCACCACACTCGTTATGCGGCCCAGATGATCGATTTTCATTGTGTATTTATCTGTTTTGACAGTCGCCAGAAGTTTTTCATCTTTGATGTTTTTTGAAGAAGAGGCGGCGGAAGGAGCGGCTCCATCAATCGGGGAAAGGCTTGGATTCGACGGTTTTTCTACTGACGGCGCCGCCCTTGAAGAAACCGCAGAGTTTTGAACATTTTTCGTGAGATTGTTCTCCGTACCTGATCTTTTTTTTGAAACGGGAAAAAGATAATTAAATCCAAACAGAATCGCGACAGATAAAGCAATCGCGATCAAAAGTCTTTTATTGAGATCCATCTGTTCCACAATACAATACCTTTAGGTTATATAGTAGTTTCTATCATATAAAACGAAGGATTATACCCACTTTTGGATTAAGTAATTTATAAAACGATGCCGTCAAAATAACAAATCGGATTTTTTCATAGTATCCGCGAAGACTCTTTCCGCTTCACGAAACTCGATAGACAGCAGGCGGGGTTTTGCCACAAATATATACGAACCTGTCTGGATTCTGTCGATATATTTTAAAAAAAGAGCGCGGAGTATCCGCTTGGCTCTATTTCTCTTGACGGCATTACCGACCTTTTTGCCCGCGACAAACGCGACTTCTCTTTTGTCGCCGGAGATATGAAACATCACAAAAGAGGAGGTGTGCCATATCCTCTGGGCGTTTTTGTAGATCCTGGTGAAATCGTCGCTGGATTTTATTCTGTCATAACTGCTCAGGCGGCTAATCTTTTTCTGCCTTTGGCTCTTCTGGCATTTATGATTTTTCTGCCGTTTTTGGTCTTCATCCTGGCTCTGAAACCGTGAGTCCTTTTTCTGGGCGTATTGTGGGGTTGATATGTTCTTTTCATGATATTCTCTTCCTTGATTTGATCTCTGCTCTATCTGCAAATCTGTCGTACCTTTTCGATCTCGGCCGAAAATTATCTGGGGATTATACCTGATGACAACTTAATCGTATATAATATTTCATAACTTAGAGAAATGGGTTTTTAAACTTAGACAGAACTTGGGATTTTTTGTAATATCATTTTTTTATGTTCCGCACAAATGAAACAAGTAAAATACACCGCCTTGCAAGCGAATCTATCACAATCAACTGAATTGCGTAGAGTTGTTGGCAGGAATATTACACTCAAACAGGAAAATATAATTATGAAAAAAGCTGTATTGATTGTTGTCGCTCTGATAGTTTTGGCCGCTGGCGCACTTTTTGTGATAAACGGAAAAAGCAGTTACGATCCGGCGAAATATCATCTGAGAATATCGCCTGAAAACAGCAAATTCGGCAAAGGATCGACAATAGAGCTCACGCTTCCCGATCAGTTTGGAGAGACACAGACTCTGGGCGAAGATATAAAAACGCTTATATTCGTTTTTACAAAAGCGACTGGACATACTATAAAAGCGTATCTCTCGGATAAAAAAGAGGATTATCTGCCGAAATACAAAGCTGCGGTCGTCGCGGATATAAGTGGAATGCCTGTTGTCATACAAAACACTTTCGCCCTGCCCGACTTCAGAAAAAACAAGCACATCATGATGCTGATATTTGACAAGGAGATGGCCAAAAAGCTAAAAGAGGGGCAAAAGACCGACAAAGTCATAGTCATGAAACTCGACAAGCGCAAGGTCACGGATATCAAATATATCAGCGATAAATCCGAACTGAAAAACATCATAGAACATCAAGAGTAATTCGGAAAGCTGTCTTGTTCGGCAACACGCGCGGTAACAAAAGCGTAGAAACTCGTTTGAAGGAGTCGTATAAAGACTCGAGACTTCTCTTTTGATCATAGTGCGTGACAACCCTGACGATAGATATTGTCGCTATGTCGAGTCCCCGATATTGTAATTTTTCTTTTCTGAATTCTGCCATTATAGGAGTTGCAGCAAAAAATTGGTAAAATCAATCCGATAAGCATAGTTGCAACATAACTCAAAGGAGTATGATTTTGTGGGATTACACAGGCAGGTTATCTGAGTTGGCGGTACTATATTTCGATTCAGAAAGCAATGGAACCGGCGAAAATGAAAAAGTGTTGCTGTCAATTTTTCCAAAAGCAACCATAATTCATGAAATCAAAAATCTCATTTCCAATATTTTTGAAAAAAATCTGGAAAGTTTTTTCGATCTGTATGTGTTTACAGGAGAACCTGAAGCGATTCTCAATGTCCTCGACATGTTCCCTGAAACAAACGAAAAGACAACTCCCGTTCCCAAGCTATATCTTAGCAATACTGACAACGAAAAACAACTGGCAAGATTGCTGGAGCATGGAATCACACACATCTATTCAGCATCCGTATCAGGAGTGTTCAGCAAATATATGTTTGAAAATATCGGCAGAGAAGCCATATTCAGAAAAGAGCGGGACAGTTTTCGTTTGAGTTCCGAAAAACTCAAGAAAAAGATAGCCAACATAAGCGAGATCTATCACAAAGAAGCGCAGAGAATGGAGGATAAGATCAAATCCAAAGATACATGGTTCGCTTCGATGGTACATGAACTCCGTACTCCAGTAAATGGCATCATGGGAATCACTCATCTGCTTTCAAATACCAATCTCGACAACAAACAGAGAGACTATCTGCAAAAAATCGAAGGCTCGTCAAAGATTCTGCTCGAGCTCGTGAACGACCTGCTTGACTTTTCCAAAATAGAAGCCGGTGAGCTCGTAATCGAACAAATCTCTTTTGATATCAATTCGGTCCTTGAGAATGTATCATCCATAATCGGAGCCAAAGCGGAGGAAAAATACCTCTCACTTATATTCGATATCTCGAAAGATGTGCCAAAAAATATAAAAGGGGATCCTCTGAGGCTCAGCCAGGTGCTCATAAATCTGCTCAACAACGCCATAAAATTCACAGAAGAAGGGGAGGTGATCCTCAAAATATCCATGCAGTCCAGAGACAAAAAGAGCGGAGTTTTGCTTTTTGAAATAATTGATTCGGGCATAGGAATGAATGCAGAACAGATCGAAAAGCTATTTCAGGCATTTACGCAGGCCGATCCGACTACCAGTAGAAAATATGGCGGAACCGGCCTGGGGTTGAGTATATCGAAACATCTGGTCGAATTGATGGGGGGAGAGATCAGGGTAGAGAGCAAAGAGAACAGAGGAAGTGTCTTTTCGTTCACCATGCCGACCGAACAGCTGGAAAGAAGAAGCTATAGACTCCCCTCTAAAGAGCTGATGAACAAAAAAGTACTTATTGCCGACAGTAACGCGAAATCCGCGGAAGCGCTGAACAGGATGTTGAGCTATTTTCATTTCAGTACATCTATCGCGGGCAGCATACAGGAAGCGAATGTCTTCATAGAAACCGGTGAATACGATATGGTTTTCATAGACGAAATGGTTCTCAAAGATATAGAACCAGGCAACAGCGGAGCCAAGATAGTAATGATGAAAAAAGGCCTGACAGCCGATGATGAGAAAATGTCGTACAGATTGAAAATAGACAACTATCTGAACAAGCCTTTCACCCAGCAGATGATATTCAATGTAATTTTGGATCTCTACGCGGATGGAAGTTCAAAACTTTCTCACAGTACCTACGAAGAGCAAAAGAGTCTCCTGAAACAGAGTTCCGGAAAAAAGATACTTCTGGCAGAGGACAATACGGTAAATCAGGCGGTGATTCTCGGATTGCTCGAAAATACCAATATAGAAGTGGTTGTAGCGCCCGATGGTGTTGAAGCTCTGGAATACCTCAAAAGAAACAGCGGCGTATCCCTGATACTGATGGATATAAATATGCCGAAAATGAACGGCTACGAAACATCGAGAAAAATCAGAAAATTGAAAAAATATCAAAACACACCTATCGTAGCTATGACTGCCGACTATGTGCCGCCTGAAAATCTTAGAAATTCAGGTATACAGGAGTATATGTCCAAACCTCTGGAAGTAAACAATTTCTATAAGGTGTTGACAAAATATTTGAATATAGACGGCTCCGGCAAAGACCGGAGCAAAAAGAGAGAAGAAAAACCTGTAGACGATTTGAAAGATAAGAGTATCGCAAACGCTCCCGCTGCAGACACTGCTGTGGAGAATGAGTCACCGTTTGCTGTTGCGGGCCTGAATATCGCCAAAGGTCTGGAAAGAGCGGGAGGAAACGAAGATCTATATTTGACGCTCGTGCGAAATTTTCTCGATATGTATGCTCACGCTCCGGAAGAGATCAAAAAGCTGCTGCTCAAAGGCGAGTACGAGGAGGGAGCCATTATATCCAGCAGCATGGCTGACTCCGCGGCGAACATCAGTGCCGAAAGAATATACAGAATCTCAAAGCAGCTCAGCAGCTCCATCAAAGACTGGAAAAACGAAGAATCTCTAAAGATCTGCGACAGACTTGGATACGCCATAAGGGATATCAAAGAAGGGATGGAGCATTTTCATAAAGATTTTGACCTTCACGACGCGAAAAAGGAGAAAAAAGCAGAAAATAAGGGTTTGACACTTTCCATAGAGAAAAGTCCGGATACATCAAAGATATCCGATATGGACGACAGACCGAAAACCGTGAAGAGTAAACACAGAGTCTTTGAAAAGAGCGGACTCGGAGTCAAAGGCGCAGAGATAGTTTCGCCAAAACCGGAAAACCAAGGAGCAGGAAGTATTGCTGGCGACACATACGAGTGGAAATCAGCAATAGAAGAGATGAAAATGGCCGTAAAAAGCAACAGATCTTTTCTTTGCTCTTCGCTTATAAAAAATCTGAGAAAAATCCAACCGCTCGAGAGTTCCGGAAGACTCGCCGACAGACTCTCCGAACTGCTCAAAGATAGAAATTTCAAAGAGATGTTGAAGATTCTCGAAGAATCAGACACGAAACAGTAGATTTCAAAGTTTCCGGCAAAAATGGAGGGAGCGCGCTTTCATTCGATCGTCTCTATCCTCACCCTGGCTATGCCGTATCTGTCCAACCCGATCTCTCTCGCGGCCCTGTCACTCAAGTCTATGATTCTTCCTTTGACAAAGGGACCTCTGTCATTGATCCTGACAACCACACTTTTGCCTGTTTTGAGGAGCGTCACCATGACCTTCGTACCGAACGGCAAAGCAGGATGGGCAGCCGTCAGCGCGTTGTTGTCCAGAGGCTCGCCACTCGCCGTTTTTCTGCCCTGCCACTCTTTGCCATAGTGGGACGCGATACCCTCATCGGTAAAAACTTTGCCGTTTCGCGCGAAAAGCGCACCCGTAAAAACCAATGAAACGACAACCGCTGTCGTCAATCTCTCGAACACTTGATATCCTTGAAAAGAGATGGGCTAAAAGAGAATCCGCCGAAAATTCGGCGGATAGAAAGAAGAAGGACTATCGAACCATCTCGTCGAGTATCTCTTCCGGAACCTGATCGAAATTGAGATATTTATAGACGCTCTCTTTTTTGTCATCGGTGATCTTCTTGTTGACAATGTCGAGATACTCCTCTTTGGAAGGAATCTTACCAAGCAGAGCGGCTACCGCGGCTACCTCCGCCGATCCCAGATAGACCTTCGCGCCCTTTCCGAGTCTGTTGTCGAAATTTCTCGTGGATGTAGAAAATACCACCGCGTTGTCCCTTACTCTGGCCTGATTACCCATGCACAGAGAGCAGCCGGGTATCTCCGTTCTGGCGCCTGCGGCACCAAACACAGCATAATAACCCTCCTCTATCAACTGCTTCTCATCCATCTTTGTCGGAGGCGTGATCCAGAGTCTGGTATTTACCGCGCCTTCTCCTCTGAGCACCTCACCAAGAGCCCTGAAGAGTCCTATGTTTGTCATACAGCTGCCGACGAATACCTCGTCAATCTCTTTGGGTCTGCTGTCATCGGCAAGCACTTCGCTCAGAGTAGCCACATCGTCCGGATCGTTAGGGCATGCCACAATCGGCTCTGTGATTTCACTCATATCTATCTCTA
This sequence comes from uncultured Nitratifractor sp., assembly GCA_964650685.1. GTDB lineage: Bacteria > Campylobacterota > Campylobacteria > Campylobacterales > Sulfurovaceae > Nitratifractor. Next base: position 1,829 of record CAZYUW010000031.1, on the reverse strand, counting down.
TCACAGCGGCATACTCCGCATCTTCGTCTCTCTCCAGCAAAACCGGATTCTCCAGCCACTCTTTCATTTTGTCTATGCGTCTTTGCAGAGTCCTTTTGTCCTCATACCCCTCCTCTATCATCTTTTCGAGAAGCACTATATTGGATTTGAGATACTCTATGATCGGCTCTTTATCGAGTTTGACGGTACATGCGGCAGCACTTCGCTCCGCGGAGGCGTCGGAGAGTTCGAAAGCCTGCTCGACCTTCAGGGTTTCAAGCCCCTCTATCTCCAGTATCCTTCCGGCGAATATATTCTTTTTGCCTTTTTTCTCGACAGTCAACAGACCCTCTTTGATGGCCTTGTACGGTATGGCGTTGACTAGATCTCTGAGTGTAATGCCCGGCTGAAGCTGACCGGTGAATCTAACCAGTACGGATTCGGGCATATTAAGAGGCATCATGCCGGTAACTCCCGCGAACGCTACCAATCCGGAACCGGCAGGAAAGGATATACCTACTGGGAATCTCGTATGGCTGTCACCGCCGGTACCTACGGTATCGGGCAAGATCATGCGATTCAACCAGGAGTGTATAACACCGTCCCCCGGTCTGAGTATCACCCCTCCTCTACTTGTCCAAAACGGAGGCAAAGTGTGCTGCAACTCCACATCGGCAGGCTTGGGATAGGCTGCTGTGTGGCAGAACGACTGCATCACCAGATCGGCTCCGAAACTCAAAGCAGCCAACTCTTTGATCTCGTCTCTCGTCATGGGACCCGTAGTATCCTGACTTCCTACGGTAGCTACGACCGGCTCTACATACATACCGGGTCTGACCCCCTCCATGCCGCACGCTTTTCCGACCATTTTCTGTGCCAGCGTATAGCCTTTGCCACTGTCGGCGGGCTGCTGGGGTCTCGCAAACACATCGCTCGGCCCCATACCCAGAGCTTCTCTGGCTCTGGCCGTCAAACCTTTGCCTATGATAAGCGGTATTCGTCCACCGGCTCTCATTTCGTCAGGCAGAGTGTTGGGCTCGAGCGTGAATTCACTGACGACTTCTCCGTTTTTGTATATCTTGCCCTCGTAAGGCTTCAGTACTATCTCGTCACCTGTCTCCAGATTGTCGACGGGAGCCTGAATAGGCAGACATCCGCTGTCCTCGGCGGTATTGAAAAAGATAGGAGCTATGATAGAGCCGATGACAACGCCGCCGGTTCTTTTGTTGGGTACACCCGGAATGTCATGACCGAAGTGCCACTGTACAGAGTTGATACCAGATTTCCTGGAGCTTCCCGTACCTACCACATCGCCCACATAGGCCAGATCGTTACCTCTTTTTTTAAGCTCCGCTATCGTCTCCAGCGGCTTCTCCATGCGTGCTACCAGCATCGAGTTGGCATGCAGAGGTATGTCGCTCCTCGTGAACGCTTCACTCGCGGGACTCAGATCGTCGGTATTTGTTTCGCCCGGAACCTTGTATACCGTCAATTTCATCTCTTCGGGAAGCGTATCTCTGCCGAGGAACCACTCCGCATTGGCCCAGGACTCTACGACCTCTCTGGCAAATGAGTTCCCCTCGTCCATCAGATCTTTGACATCGTTGAAAGCGTCATAGACCAAAATCGTGTTTTTGAGCTCGTCGGCAGCAGCCTGAGCCACCTCTACATGATCGCTCTTGAGCGCTTCGACGAGAGATCCGACATTGTATCCGCCGAGCATGGAACCGAGTATCTTTATCGCATCCACTCTGGTCAGGGCTTTGCAGTGGGCGTCGCCAGTGACGATTGCGTTCAAAAACGCGGCTTTGACATAAGCGGCATCATCGACACCGGGATTGATATGATTC
>CAZYUW010000030.1:0-3253 GCA_964650685.1 uncultured Nitratifractor sp. | reverse complement strand
TAAAAAAAGAGATAAGGGAAAAAATCGCCGCATGTTTGAACGACCTTCCAAACGAACACGACGGCGAGGTAGACAGAAGATGGTACTGGGCCGCTCCCTTGCTTGTCGAAATTCACGCCAATAGCCTGTTTGCCTCCTGGCTGAATACGCTGGAGACATCTGACCTGCCGAACATATTAGGCAATGAATTTGGCAGAGACGATGATATCGAAGAGAACAATTTTTTGAAACATTTCGAATATTTAAAAACATTTGTGCACAATCAATCTCCCCTTGGCAGACAGCCGGACGATTTGGTGGATGTACTTTGCGACATGGCACTGTCTGCTCCCGGTGTTTGCACCTATCGTGCTTTTAGACGATTAGAACATTCAGATCCAGAACCAGCAGTTCTTTATAGTGCCGCCTGGACTGTCTCGGAAGGTTTTCGATCGCTTTACAATCGTCCAGAAAACGTTGCATTAATCAGTGCGCTCGTGAAAGGGAAGAGTTATATACGAAAAACTTTACACTACGGTATTGAAGGAAATCTTCAAGCTTTATTGGACGAGTATATCCATACACTTCATGAATCTTTAGGCTTCAATACAAAATGTGATTCCGAGTGTGTCGAACAAATTTCGAAACATATCAGATCTGTTCTTGCTTTGCGTACTGCAACGATAAAAATTGATCCAATCAAAAAAAAGAAAGCAGCAGAAAAAGAAGTTGTCACTACCTTTAGATGCCATTTTGCGTTGCGTTTTGGAGAAATTCGTGACGATAATGATGTAAAGAAAATCATCCGGACGTCTGCCGTCCGCGACGCATTCAATTCACCATTTCGACCTTTCGTATTAGCTTCGACGTCGATCGGGCAAGAGGGTCTCGATTTTCACACGTGGTGTCATGCTATCGTGCACTGGAACCTTCCCTCTAACCCCGTCGACTTTGAACAGCGTGAAGGAAGAATACACCGTTACAAAGGGCATCTGATTCGAAAAAATATCGCCAGACGCTTTGGTTTTGCTAATGTAGCAATGGATAATCATAAAGATTTGTGGGCATATTATTTTGCCAGGGCGGAGAAGGAAAATACCCATGATACCGACATGATTCCATATTGGATATATGAAGAGTGTGATAACCCTTGTCAGATAGAGAGAAGGGTACCTCTCCTTCCTTACAGTAAAGATGTGATCCGTTACAGAAAACTCCAACATACTTTGACAATCTATCGTCTCGCTTTTGGCCAACCCAGACAAGAAGATTTATTGGAGGCATTAGGAGAAAAAATCGAAAAATATCAAAATATTGATCAGTTGACTATTTCCTTGGTACCTCCACGAAAAGGACATATAGATGCCTCGCAATGAAATTCAAAAAGCTCAACCCAATATAATCGTATCTATATTATAATAATCCAAAAACGATAAGGCAGCAGATGTTTGTCGACAGAGAAGAGATCCTGAAGAGACTGATAGCGGAATACGACCATCCTTCGTTTCGTTTCACGATACTTTACGGCAGGCGCCGGGTCGGCAAAACCACCCTGCTGAAAAAATACATCGAAAACAGACCGCATATCTACTATCTCGTCACCCTGGAATCGATGCCGCTGGTTCTGCGGCGATTTCAGCGCATCGTCGCAGAGCAGATCGGAGACGAGCTCCTGGCAGAGCTGACATTTGAGAATTTCGAACAGCTCTTTGCCTACATCGCCAGACAGCCCTCGACAGAGAAGCGCATCATCGTCATCGACGAATTCCAGTACCTCGGTAGAATAGACCGCTCCATCCCTTCACAATTTCAGCGCATCGTCGACGAGATACTCAAAGAGACCAACATCCATCTCATCCTGTGCGGCTCCATCATCTCGATGATGTACGAACAGACACTCTCCTACACCTCTCCGCTCTATGGCAGGCGCACCAGCAGTTTCAAGCTCGACGCACTGGAGTACCGCTATCTCGAGGCATTTTTTCCGGGGACCTCCGAGATCGAACGGATCGAACTCTACGCAGTGCTCTACGGCGTACCGAAATATCTGGAGTTTTTCAGCTATGAGGGAGATATCTTTCAAAGCATCGAGCGGCATATCCTCGACAAACACGCCTTTTTGTACGATGAGCCGAGGTATATCCTGCAAAACGAAGTGAGTGAACCGATCACCTATTTCAGTATATTGGAGGTGATCGCGGGCGGAGAGCACAAGATCGGCAACATCGCCGGCAAGCTCGGTAAAAAAGTGCAGAATATCACGGCATTCATCGCCAAACTCATCGACCTGGAGATCCTTTACAAGGAGATACCCGTTACCGAAGCCCACCCCCACAAAAGCAAAAAGGGGCTCTATTTCATCAAGGACAACTTCTTTCGCTTCTGGTTCACCTATGTCCTGCCCTACAAAAGTCAACTCGAGATGGGAAACAGTGCCTACGCGCTGCAAAAGATCAAAAAGAGCTTCAGTGAATATGTCTCGAAGAGCTACGAAGAACTCGCGATCTCCTATGTCCAGTCGCGCTACAGCCCGCTCAAATGCGGCAGATGGTGGAACAAAGATGCCGAAATCGATATCGTTGCGGTTTTCGGATCGTGGCTGATGGCGGGAGAGTGCAAATACTCCAACAAAAGAGTGGGTACCGATATCCTGGAGTCACTGATCGAAAAGTCGAAACAGATCGATAGCGACCTTCCCGTAAAATGTTTCATTCTCTTCTCCAAAAGCGGCTTCACGGCCGCACTGATCGAAAGGGCGGAAAGAGAGGGGAATATCGTGTTGGTGGAGGGGTTGAAAGTCGTGGCAGGAAGCGATGCGCCGTGCGGGGGTCGTCTGCTTCAGCGAATCGAGAAGGAGGGTTCGGATGAGTGATACCGTCATCTCCTTCAACAAATTCACCATCCAAACCGACTTCGCCATCTCCGCCGGCGCGGGCAGCGGCAAGACCTACACCCTGAGCCGCCGCTACATCAACGCCCTGCTGGGCTTCGACTATTTCAGAGAAGACTATGCAGCCCATCGAGACCACTATGAAGAGAGAGGCGACAAGGCGGCCAAGGTCAAGCAGATCGTCACCATCACCTACACCGAAGCGGCCGCGCTGGAGATGAAGGGGCGGATCTTCGAGCTGGTTTCCAAGATCGTCGAGTTCGATGCATTGTGGGTGAGTGAAGAGGGGAAAAGAGCCGCCGATCCCGAGTATAGAGTGGACGACGACCTGCGCTCCATCAAAGAGGCGAACGATGCGCTGGGGGATGGAGAGAAGCGAAACTA
>CAZYUW010000029.1:0-5545 GCA_964650685.1 uncultured Nitratifractor sp. | reverse complement strand
CAGATCGATGGTGACATCGCTCTGATGCAGGAAGTAGTTGGCGAAATACTCTTTGATATAGTACCCCTTGTAACCCAGCAGTATGACGAACTCGTCGATCCCGTATCGGGAGTATATCTTCATGATATGCCACAGTATGGGTTTGCCGCCTATCTCTACCATCGGTTTCGGTTTGAGTACCGTCTCTTCGCTGAGTCTCGTGCCGTACCCTCCGGCAAGTATACCGCTTTCATATATCTTTTTTCTCCAGTTCGAATGCTTTTATGATATTTGCTTCAGTTGGTTCTACAAAAAAGTTGTCTCTGTACCAGAGCGCTATCTCTTCGATCCTCTTCGCGTCACGACGACGAAAATCCAAAAGTCTATTATATACTTTTTCCACTTCATCGGGAGTGAAGGCTATATCCCATATCTCCCCTTTGCCGTATTCTACGAGGGGGTTCGCCGTCAATCCGTCGCGACTCGCCACCACTATCACCGTCACTCCGCTGGCGACCGCCTCGACAGCGGTACCGGACGCGGTAGCCAATACTACCGCGGTCTTCGCAAAAAGATCATAAATATTGTCACTTACCGATTCGATCCTGTCGTCGATCTTTCCCAGCTTCGCGATATCGACCGCCGGATGGTTCTTGAACATGACCCGATCGAGCCTTTCGGCACACTTCAGCATATACTTCGTATCGGCTTCGTTATACGAACCCAAAACGAGTACACTATCGCCTCCAGTGGATACAGCTCTTTCGAAAAGCTGCCTGTACCTCAGAGAGACACCCATCCTGTACGAAACGAGCTCTCTCTTTTGCAGATAGTGTCTGCCATTAACCAGGACGATATGTGGAGATGTTTTTTGCGTGTAGTCGATATCGTAAACCACGGAGTTGAAATAGTTTTCGTAGTCGAGAAAAAGTTGGCATCCATAGAGCGTGATTTCATCATTATGGGTTCTGATCCCAAAATTGAAACTCCTGTCGACAACCTGAAATTCACACCACGAATATATCCTCCCTCTTTCGATCCGTTCCGCGATATTTCTGCTGTAAACATATCTGCTGAACGCATCGAAACTCTGCCTGCCTATATCCACGATCAACTCTGCGTTGAAAATCGCATCCTTGTCCGACAGCTCCCCTCTTCTGTACAATCTGAGAGTTTTAAAGGGATAAAGTCCGATCGTTGCGCCAATAGATAGCAGATCCAAACATGAGAGCATATCGAACTCGAACAGAAACTCCCTTTGATCTCTGCGCAATATCCTGAAAAATTCGATCATTTTGAACGGATTTTTCGAAGCCGACCCATATATCCTGGGGAGAAATACATAATCCACACCCAGTTTTTCCAACACCTCGTAGAGACCCGTAAAGTAGTTTTCTTCGAATCTTCCTTCCGACACTATCTTGTCCGTCAACAAAAAAATATCGATAAAAATGGCATCTTCGGGAAGCGTCTTTCTTCTCCAGACAGCTCTATATACGACGAATTGCACAATATATACCGCAAATAGACAGAACTGCCTGAGATAAAAAACCGAAGCACTCCTCAAAAAAGAGAGAAGGGGTTTTTTTCTTTGCGCTTCTCTCTGAAAAAACTTCAATGCGAAATCACTCACATATGGATTGCAAATTACTGTAGGGTTGACGATCGTAAAAAAATCTACAGGCATTTGAGTCTTTATACGCTCTATGTAAGATATGAGTTCGTCTTTGAGTTTTTTGGATCTGCTCTCCAGCTCTCTGCCGCCGATCACGCCATATCCCCGAAACTCTCTATATAGCACCCGCCTTTCATCAGAGCCGGATTGTTGTAGCCGCAAAATCTCACACCGTTGCGTGATGCGGCGTCTCTGTCGGTGATGCTGTCCCCTATCATCAGCGTTTTTGCGGCGCTATATCCATAATCGGAGAGTATATCGCCTATCAACTCGCTTTTGGGAGTAGGCGAACCCTCGATACTCACGAAATATCTCCGTAGAGAAAAGTGCTCACATATTCTCAGAAGCTCGCTTTTTTCAGCGCCAGAGACTATATGCATGGGATATCTGTCGTGAAAGCTCTCGATAAATCCCAGAGCGTCCACGATCAACCTGCTCTCATCGTACAGTTTTTCGGAGATCAGCGAAGCGAACCTCTCCGCCTCCGCCTCTATCTGCCGCTCATCTATATCTTCGCCGGCGATATGGGCATGGAAATACCTGATCTTTTCGAAGCGGGAAACCCCACCGTGGGTATAGTGATATCGAACAAACTCGTCGATCATCTCCTCCGGATAGTCGCCAAAGAGCTCCGCGAATCCCTCGGCCTTGATCCCCATGCCATCGAATATGACACCGTCAAAATCCCACAATATCGTCTTGATCTCATAACCGCCCGGAGCAAATATCCCCAGAGTTTTCGGCATCATACACCTCCGTCTTTTCCTCTCGACGCCACTACCGTACAGGGCAGCCCATCGCAGCCGGCTATCCTCATGGGGGATATCGCCACCTCATCCAACACCGTTTCGCCATCGATCATCCTCAGGTCCATATCCTCCAGCAGCAAAATCGGATCATCAGGATCCAGAAAGCTCCTGTGGGCCTCTCTGCCGAGCATCCTTTCGCCAAAGCTGGATACCGATATGCTGTCGAAACCGAATATCGAGATATTTGGAAAGTGCTCTCTCATATATCCTGCCAGATCCGGATGAAAACCGTGATTTTTCTCCCAGAACCTCACGCTCCCTCTGATATGACAATCGCCTGTTTTTGCCACGATCAGTCGTATATCGTCGCTGTCAATACCGAGGATCGATTTCGACTTTTCCAGCTCCGATATCAGCGCGTCGCCTATGACGAGACCGCACTTTTCGATATCGGGCTCTACGAAAAGTATCTCATCTTTGGCGAAAAACCAGAAATCGGCGTCGAAATCCTCTATACTCTGGCCGTTTTCATAAAAGTGCAGAGGCATATCCACATGCGTCCCCACATGTACCGTCGTCGATATGGTCGTATCGTTCGCGGCATCCCCACGCTCTATGCTGCTCTTCCTGATCCGTTCGAAACGGTTCCTGTTGCCATATGTCGGGGTGTCGGTATCCAGAACATACGACAGATAGATTCTCTCCACTATGCGATCTCCCGATTTGCCGGAGTGGCCAAAACGCCTAACCTTTTTTCGCCAGCTCTTTGTCGATCTCCTGGATACACTCCAGCAGACCCTGGCCGAGATCGATAAAAGGATTTGCCACCAGTTTTTTGGCTACGGTGGGGTGAAAAGAGTATGGCGTTATCCTGTAGTGTCCCATGTTTTCATCCTCGATCTGTTTGATCTCCAGACGATTCTGCATGATCTCGTTTATCATCGTCAGCAGCTCTATGCGCTTCATCCTCTCTATACCCGTCAGAATGATATGCTCGTTCTCGTACTGTCTCTCCTCGATGATATCCACCGAGAGTCTCGCGGCATCGGCAGCATGTATATACTCCCGTATATCCTCGCCATCACCCAGATATTTCAGCACTCCCGAAGAGATGGCATCATAGAGGAGATTGTAGATATAGTTGTTGTGGCTGGCTCTCTCCCCATACAGAGATCCATATCTGATGACGGTATACTTGAGACCATAGCGCTTGTAGTACTCCTCCGTCAGCTTCTCCGAAGTGTGCTTGCTGATCCCGTAAAAAGACCCGTCTTTGCTCAGCGCGTAGGCGCTGCTGGCATATACGAAACGCTCTATGCCGCCATGCCTCCTGCACGCTTCGAGTATATTCAGGTTGCCGATGACATTTATGTTCATCGTCTCTACCGGTCTGTGTATCGCGTCGTCCAGATCCGCTATCGCGGCGAAATTGTAGACGATATCGGCTCCGACGAGCGCCCTTTCTATACTGGACGCATCGAGTATATCCACCTCTTCGAAACGCTGCGAATCCCTCATATATCTGGACGGGGCGATATCGGCTATCACCACATCATACGATCTTCTGCTCAGTTCGTCGGCGACATAGCTGCCCAAAAAGCCGCTGCCACCAAAAACGCATACTCTTTTTTTACTCTCCATTCTCTCCTCTTTTTGCAAAAAACTCCACCAAGTGGCCTATCGCGCTCATTCCCATCGCCTCCACCGCTTCGGCGGCGTTGCCTCCTATATGGGGTGTGCATATGAGATTTGGCAACGACAGCAACTCCATATCGGACGGAGGCTCCTGTGTGTACACATCTATCGCCGCTCCGGCAATGATACCGTTTTTCAGGGCATATTTGAGGTCATCTTCGTTGACGATACCTCCCCGAGCGGTATTTATCAGATACGCCGTGGACTTCATGCTCCGCATCACGCTCAGGTCCACCAGATTTTCCGTACTCTCATCGAGTGGCAGATGCAGAGTGACGATATCGGCATCGGCAAATATCCTCTCCTTGCTCTCTTCTCGCAGATCGTTTACCCTGTAGTACTCGCTCTGCTCCACGATATCGTTCACCATGATATCACACCCGAAAGGCTTCAGCAGTCTGACGAGCTCCCTGCCGATATGACCAACGCCTATTATACCTATCCTCTTCCCGCTGAGCTGAAATCCGCCGGATTTGTTCCAGGTGCCGCTTTTGAGCTCGTTGGATGTGCGATATAGATTGCGCACGAGCATCAGCATGAAACCCAGCGTCATCTCCGCGACGGAGAGTCTGTTGACACCACCTGTCCAGCCGATAGCCACTCCTCTCCTGCGGCACTCCTCTATATCGATATTGTTGAGCCCTACGCCATATTTGGAGATCATCTTGAGGTTCGGGCATCTGTCGAGCACCTCGCCATCGACTGGCTCCAGCCCCACCACCAGAGCGTCGGCATCGCCCACGAACTCTATCAAGCCCTCTTTGTCGAAGCGTTCACCCTCGCTATTGAGCCGCACATTGGCGAAGTGCCTGCGAATCTCGCGCTGCAAAAGCTGATTTTTGGAAAACGACGGAGAGCTTGCGGCAATTTTCATCTCCACTCAATCCTTGAATATTTTTAGGATCACTGTATCACATTTCCAGCTTTTCATCAAATCCTGCCTGTAAGATTCAACGGTTTTTTCCGAAAATATCTCGAATCTACCCTGCCCACCGGCTTTGCCATCCATCAGCCATGTAATATGATTGGATAGATCGTATCTTTGCTCAGGAAGCAGCTCATACCTATAGCCAAGTTTATCCAAAATATACTTCAGTGATTTGGGATTGTAGTAGTAATGATGGGCTATAGACCAGTAAAATTTTTCAAATGCAGGTATATTATAAATGGAAGTCAAGGCGTCTGTCGAAGAAGGTATTTCAGCAATAATCACCCCGTTCTTATCCAAAAGATCATATGTGTCTTTCAAAAATGAGAAAGGATCGGCAATATGTTCAAAAACAAAGAAATGAACGATGATATCAAATTTTAAATTTTCATTTTTTTTCAGTTCGCCTAAGCTTTCATAAGCTATATGCCCATTATTTTGTAAAAAATCCAGGAACTCCCCCGATGGCTCCACTCCATAACATTCCATCCCATAATCTCTAAATGCGTTCAGCATAAA
>CAZYUW010000028.1:0-5550 GCA_964650685.1 uncultured Nitratifractor sp. | reverse complement strand
TCGTTTAGAGTTCCTATGCGGACTATTTCCTTTTTCTGTAACTGAGTGCTTCCAGCAGATGTTTTCTTTCTATCTGTTCGCTGTCGTCCAGATCGGCGATCGTTCTCGAAACCTTTTTTATGCTCATGATGGATCTGTGTGAGAGAGAAAATCTTGAAACGGCTTTTTGCAGTATCTCTTCGGCGTCGGTAGAGAGTGGACAGTACAGATCGATCTCTTTTTCACTCATTTTGCCGTTGAGGTCGCTCTGCCCTCTATCCATTTGTCTCCTGTAGGCTTCGATGACACTTTTGTGTAGATCTCTGGAGCTTATACCCTTTTTATCTGCAGGAGAAACCTCTTGCATAGTGACAAATAGATCTATTCTGTCAAGAAATGGATCCGAGAGACGATTTCTGTACCTTTTTATCTCCATTTCGCTGCATCTGCACGATTTTGTCTGTGAGAGCATATTCCCACATGGACATGGGTTCATCGCGGCAACGAACATGAAATCCGAATCGTATTCTATTTTGCTGTGCACTCTGGATATATGGACTTTTCTGTCCTGCATTGGTTCCCTGAGAGCTTCGAGTACATTTTTGGAAAAGTGTGGCAGCTCGTCAAAAAAGAGTATCCCGCAGTTTGCCAATGCTACCTCCCCAATTTTTGCATTGGCGGTACCTCCCCCGAAAATAGAAGCCGAAGTGGATGTGTGATGGGGAGAGCGAAATGGTCTGATGGGGAGAAAATCGGGCTCTTTCCCGTCCAGAAAACGATGCTTGGCTACCGAGAGAATTTCACGCTCCTGCATTGGAGGGAGTATGTATTTCAATCTCTTCGCTATCATGCTTTTACCGCATCCGGGACTTCCCTCCATCAAAAAATTGTGCATGCCTGCCGCAGCTATGAGGGCGGCGCGCTTGGCTATCTCCTGTCCCTTGATATCTCCGAAGTCTTCCGGATAGTCGGATATGTAGTACGACACTCCTGCCTTATGCTCCACTTTCGACGAAGAGAAAGACGGCGTGAATGACGATCCGCTTTCTTCGCCCAGTTCTCTCATGACAGAGATGGCCTCTGAGAGGGTTTTGACTGGAACGAACGCAATACCCGGTATGTGAGAGAGGTGGCCCATGGCTTCATATGGCACAATGGCTCTTTCGATCATATTTTGTTCTTTGAGAGACATGATTGTGGGAAAAAGCAAAGAACTCGATTTTACTTTGCCGTCCAGCCCAAGCTCACCGAACACAAATGTGCCTCTGCTGTCGAAACCCGTCTTGTTCATGGCTATCAAAACGGCTATAGGCAGGTCAAAATGAGTGCCGCTTTTGCGTTGATCACTCGGAGAGAGGTTGATTGTTATTTTCAGGGGTGGAAACTTGAAGCCATTGGTCTGAAGTGCCGCTTTCACGCGTTCTTTGGACTCTTGAATATCGTTCGATGCCAGCCCGACAACGCTGAAACCCGGCAGCCCTTTCGTGAAAGTGGCTTCTACAACTATTTTTTTGGCTTGTATACCGTCCAGCGCAGCGCACTCTATCGTATTTATGTCGTTCTCTTCCGTCTCACTTTCAAAAAGCGAGAGCTTTTCATTTCCTGTATCTTTCATATTGCCATATATCGATTCATACTATCGTTTATTGTGTATTTTTTGACCCTCGATATCCGATCAATATCGGGAGAAGCTATCGTGGTCACTACCCTTGTCTGGCGCGTTTTTTCCACTCCTTTTCAAACTTTTTTCTCTTTAGAATGGACAGTTTTTCCACAAATATCTTTCCGTCCAGATGATCTATCTCGTGCTGAAGAGCGATGGCCAAAAATCCGTCATCCTCCAGGACATGCTCGTTTCCATGCCTGTCGAGATACTCCACGCGGATCTCTCTGGCTCTTTCGACCTCTTCGAAATAACCGGGAACAGAGAGGCAACCCTCTTGGTATTTTGTCTTTCCGTCCATATGGGTTATAACGGGATTGATCACCTCGAGTGTGTTTTCCCTGGGCTGTTGAATCGCAGGGTCGTCGGAGTCTGTGTCTATAGGGATGTTGATTATGAGCACTCTGAGGGGCACATCGATCTGTATCGCCGCCAGACCGACCCCGTTTTTTTTGATCATCGTTTCGTACATATCGTCCAAAAGGGTGTGTAGATCGTCATCGAACTTTTCGATACTGTCGGATATGTTTTTTAGCCTTTTGTCCGGATAGATCAGGATATCTCTGAGCATTTCGCTTCCTTAGGAGAGGCTTTTGTCAAGAACCTTGTCTATGATTCCGTACTCTACCGCGTCTTCGGCCGACATGAAAAAATCCCTCTCGGTGTCCTTTTCGATTCTCTTCACGCTTTTGCCGGTTTTTTCAGCCAGTATTTTGTTGAGATAGTTTTTCATTCTCACTATCTCTTCTGCCTGAATGGCTATATCGCTTGCCTGGCCTTGCGCTCCTCCCAGAGGTTGATGTATCATGATTCTCGAACTGGGCAGAGCGTATCTTTTGCCCTTTTCTCCGCAAGCGAGGAGAAAGGCGCCCATGCTGGCCGCTTGCCCGATACAGATGGTTATTACATCGGGTTTTATGTAGTTCATCGTGTCAAATATAGAAAATCCGCTCGTAATGACCCCACCGGGAGAATTGATGTAGAAATATATATCTTTATCGGGCTCCTGTGCCTCCAGAAAAAGCAGTTGAGCCACTATGGAGGATGCTACTGCATCGTTGATCTCTCCGCTGAGCATCACTATTCTGTCTTTGAGCAGCCTCGAATAGATATCGTAGCTGCGCTCTCCCCTCCCCGTTTGTTCTATGACATATGGAATATAGCTCATTGTGATAGCCTTTCTTGGTTTTTTGAATTTTTTAGTTTCCGGCTTTGTCCAGTTCGAGCAGTCTGCTAAACAGCCTGTCCTCGAGCATTCCCATTTTCAGTGCGGGTATCAGGTTGTTTTTCTGATAATAGTCGATAATGTTTTTTGGATCCTGTCCAGATATCACAGCTTCGTAATATAACGCCTGGGTTACCTCCTGATCGTCCACGCTTATATTTTTCGATTTTGCCAGCATATCCACGATAAATGTAGCTTTGACACTTTTTACCGCTTCCTGTCTGACCGACTCTCTCAGCTCTGTTATCTTTTCGGGATCTTTTCTCAGACTTTCGATCTCTTCCGCTTTCATGGTTCCTGCTTTCTGGTTGGCCAGATTGTCTATCTCCTGCTCCACGATGTTCTCCGGCAGGTCAAACTCGTAATATTCCACCAGCGCCTCGAGAAGTTTCGGTTTCAACTCTTCATTGTAAAGTTTGTTGAGTTTTTCGCTTTTTATCTGCGCCCTTATATCCTGCTTCATCTGTTCCAGTGTGGCATCTTCCTTTTTCATGATCTTTTTGGCCAATTCGTCGTCTATTGCCGGCGTGACTTTTTCTTTTATATCGTTGAGCTTTATTTCGAACTGTGCCTCTTTGCCTTTGAGCTTCTCGGACTGATACTCTTCAGGAAATTTGATATCTATTTTTCTCTCTTCACCCCTCTTCATGCCCACCATCTGATCTTCGAATCCGGGAATGAACCTCCCCGAGCCTATCTCCAGTTCGTATCCTTCGGCACTTCCTCCGTCGAACTTTTCCCCATCGATGTAGCCCGTAAAATCGAATACGGCGATATCTCCTTCTTTCAGTGGTCTATCTTGAGTGATGGATACCGCTTCCGCCACCTGTTCGGCGAGTTTGGATATTCTTTCATCTACCTCCTTCTCTTCCACAGAAGGTGCCTCGTATTTGGGGAGAACGGATTCATACCCTGTCGTATCGAACGAAGGCCGCAGGCAGAGCTGTACACTCACCTCTATGCCCTCTTCGATCTTTTCGTATTTTTTTATCATTGGATCGCCTATGATATTTTTCGGGTCTATGTCGTTCTCTTTATAGGAGTGATTCAACAGCTCTCTGAGCGCTTCACCTTCGGCATCCTGTCTGAGTTTTTCTCCATGCAGTTTCTTTACGATGTGAGCGGGAACCTTTCCTTTTCTGAAGCCGTCGACCTTTATCTGTTTGCCAGCTTCTGAGGCGAGTCTGTCGAGCTTCTTTTCGATATCTTTGTCTGCAATTGTGGCATTTATGACAATATTGACACTGTTTTTCTTTTCTGTGGTGATGTTCACGATACTGTTCCTTTGTGAGTTTTAGATTGTGAAATGGAAACGATTTTACCAAAATCTTGCTAAAGGGAGACATTTGGCCAATACCCAATCCAAAGATTTATGATAAAATCGTTTTGAAAAAGATCTGGATGGATGGAATGAAAAGCAATAAAAAGATCGAAGAAGCTGTAAAGACAATATTGGGTGAGCTTGGAGAAGATCCCGGAAGGGAGGGCCTGCTGAAAACACCTGAGAGGGTAGCCAAGGCTCTTCTTTTTCTGAGTGAAGGTTACGGTAAAGACCCCAGGGAGATACTCGAAAAGGCACTCTTTACGAGCAGTAACGACGAGATGGTAATGGTGAGGGATATAGAGTTCTACTCTCTGTGCGAGCACCACATGCTGCCGATCATTGGACGCGTACATGTGGCCTATATACCAAACGGCAAGGTTGTCGGTCTCTCCAAGATTCCGAGAGTGGTGAATCTTTTTGCCAGGAGACTGCAGATACAGGAGCAGTTGACCGAGCAGATAGCCGATGCCATAAGCGAAACGATAGATCCCAAAGGCGTTGCGGTAGTAGTTCATGCGAGACATATGTGCATGGAGATGAGGGGGGTGGAGAAGATCAACTCCACAACCATAACATCAGCGCTGAGAGGCTTGTTCAAAAGCGATATGAGAACGAGAAACGAATTTTACGATCTCGTAAACGCCAGCGTCCCTTCTAATTTCTGATCTTCTCTTCACTTTTTCGGTCGTATACTGACGATGGAGAGCCTGTTTTTCGACAAAGCAGCTTGCATCGTTATCGATTCAGCCATTTGATGGCCTTGTCGATGTTTTTGAAAAATTTCAGCTTCCCTTTCGTGAAACCTGAAGCGAACTCAACCGCCAGCTCTTCCCATTTTTTATCACCAACAACCGCCATTTTGTCGAAGCTGTTTCTTAGCTTGAGTCCGAGTTTCATATCGTCCAGAGCGGCCCTAGCGCTCCATCCTTCGAAATCTCTCATGTCCACGAGGACATTTAGCCCTCTTTTTTTGGCCTGCTTGACGATTCGTTCCAGTACAGGAGTCATCACCTCATAGTCTTTGTGCTCCAGTTTGCCATAGATATCTATCTTGACAAACTCTTCTTTTTTGGGACCGCAGGCTATAGAGATTCCCACTCCTTTGCTCGATATCTCTATTGACATAAAACTATCCTTGTTTGCAAAACATATATTTACGATAGATTATAGCACTTTATATAAGAGTGCGAAATCTGTTTTTTAAGTATCAATCGAGTATTATCACGGTCAAATCAGACAAAATAACTCTTTTTTGGAGATGATTGGTGATGAGAGTCTATCTCGATAACAATAGAGCCACCATGCTCGATCCTCAGGTCAAAACCACGATGCTGTCAGCATATGAACGAAATATGGGAG
>CAZYUW010000027.1:0-2599 GCA_964650685.1 uncultured Nitratifractor sp. | reverse complement strand
TGGTTACGTTGAATTTACCTGTCGGTGTAAGCAGTCGCTCATCCTCGATCACCTTTTTCAGCTTGAGCGTATTTGCATCAAACACAAGGATGGGAGATGGCTGCAGTTTGTTACCCCAGACGCTTGTCCATACTTCGCTTCCGTCAGCATTGAACTCGAAGTGTACAGGTCCACGTGCCTTGACAATTTTGCCGTCAGCTGTTTTGCCTGGCTTGAGATACTTCTTCGGAATAGGCAGAGTTTTTACAACTTCCAGCTTGTCTTTGTCGATAACATAAATCTGGGTCTGCAGTTTGCGATCCGGATTGACAGGACGGTCTGCAAAGATATACTTACACTTTGGATGGGTCTTGATAAAGAGGTTTCCACCACCATTGCCGGGGAGATTGATCTTCTTGACCACTTTCCATGCGTTATCCGGATGACCTTTTGGATCTGTACCGATCGCAACAATGTCATTGGAGCCGATGTGACCAGTCAACCATACCGGACCGTACTTGGCAGAATTAACATTTGCACCACGGCCAGGATGAGGCTTCTTGCCCTGAGAAGGAATGTTGGCTACAAGCTTGCCCTCTTTTGCATCCACAACTGAAATAACATTTCGCGCATTGGCTGCAACAAGGAAATATCGCTTGGTACTGTCCCAGCCACCATCATGCAGGAAGCGCTCAGCCTCAATCATTTTGATTGTAGGATTCTTGACATCACTGTAGTTGTAGAGCCAGATCTGTCCAGTCTCTTTGACGTTGATGATCCACTCAGGCTTGAAGTGGCTCGCAACGATGGAAGCTACACGTGCCTCACGTGTAAATACACCCTCATCATATGTATAGCTGGCAGTCGCTACCTGCTTCAGAGGCTCAAGTGTCTTACCATCAAGTGTTACGATGGAAGGCGGCCAGTAGCATCCTACAACAGCATACTTGCCTTCATACCCTTCATACTTGGATGTATCGATACTTCTCGCATCGTTACATACACGGATCTCAGCGACATTCTGAGGCTTTTTCATCCACAGATCTATCAAAGTCGCTTTACCGTCACGTCCAATAGCATACATATAACGCCCGTCTTTGGAGCTTCTGAGAATATGTGTTGCAAAACCGGAAGGAACGATGGAAACGATCTCTTTCTTGTCACCATCCACGATGGCAATTTTACCTACATCGCGAAGGACTACACCAAAGTAGTTTTTCCAGTTGCGCTTGGTTTCGGGCTTGGTTGGACGCTTGTCTACAGGAACAAGAACTTTCCAGCTCTTCTTCAGATCAGCCATTGTTTTTTCAGGCGGCTGAGGAGGAGTGATCTGGACATATTTTGCCATCAGCTCCGTCTCCTCTTTGCTCAATTCACCGGATTTACCCCATCCGGGCATACCGCCTGGCGTACCGTTGTAGATGATGCTTTTGAGGGTATCCGTGCCAAGCGCCAGAGTTCCGTGCGTGGCTCCCTTTTTGTCTTTGTGCGACTCGGGGCGGATCCAGGGACCCAGAGCACCTTTCCTCAGCATCCCGTGACAGCCGGCGCAGCGGTCAAAATAGATCTGCTGCGCTTTCGCCATCTCTTCTTTGCTCAGTTTCGGCGCGTCAGCCGCCTGCAGGCCCAGCGTAGTGATCGCTGCAACCGCGGAGAGCATTACTGTTCTGCTAAATTTCATTTCTCCTCCTTTATATATGATAGAAACTACCATATGCTTATCCGGCCGGCTCAATCCGGCAAACTACAAACCGACTGTCCTGTATTTTATCGCAAAATATCACTCTAAAAAAATGATTTAAATCAATTGTTTGATATTTCGGAAAGATTGTTGCCGAAAATACACATATCTTGTAGTACAATCGCATGTGTGTATCCAGCGGTCCGGAGGAGATGAAATGGTAGTTGTGGGAACGGATATAGTTCAGATATCGAGGATCGCGGAGGCCGCCGAACGTTTCGGGGACCGTTTCGTGCGGCGTTATCTCTCAGAGGAGGAATATTCCGATATAAAAAAGCTTTCATCTCTTGCCGGGTATTGGGCGGCGAAGGAAGCTGTCGCAAAAGCTCTTGGCTGCGGCATAGGAAAACAACTTTCCTTTCACGACATCCGCCTGTCAAAAAACTCTCACGGCGCCCCGCTTTTCTCTCTTACGGCAAAAGCGGCTTCAGATTTTCCCATACTGCAGTCGTCTCTGTCAATCAGCCACGACGGCGGCTTCGCCATCGCCGTAGCAGTGATCGTGATTGACAATCCCGAACCCTCGATCTGAAAACAATCTAAAATTTTTTCCAGAAAGAAGCGCTTAAAAGCAGATATACGGTATAGCATTCCAGGCGCCCGACGATCATTCCGATCGACAATACGATTTTGTCTATATCGGAAAAAAACGCGAAATTCTCAGCCGGGCCAACCCTGGAAAACCCGGGACCGATGTTGCCTACGACAGCCAAGGCCCCGGACAATGCCGTCATAGTGTCAAAACCTCTGGCATAAAGATATATGACCAGGACGACATTCGTAAATATGAAAAGAAAGAAAAAACCGAAAGTCGCTGCAAGGATCTGCTCTCTTAGTCTGTGGCCGTCAACATAGACGGCGATCATGGCTTTCGGATGG
>CAZYUW010000026.1:0-10370 GCA_964650685.1 uncultured Nitratifractor sp. | reverse complement strand
ATCAGCTACATCGTCGTGCCGATTCTGCTGCCGATATCGCAGACGATAGGGATCGATCCTCTGTGGTTCGCCATACTTGTGGCTCTCAATCTTCAGGCTTCCTTCCTTACGCCGCCGTTCGGGTTCAGCCTCTTCTATCTCAAGGGGGTGGCTCCGCCGGAGGTGAAAACGACGGATATATACAGAGGAGTGCTTCCTTTTATAGTTTTACAGATTATGATATTGGCCAGTGTAGTTATCTTTCCGCATCTTTACGGTTTTTCGGTATAGGAGTCGGATTCTCTCAGCGTTTGCTGCGCCTGAGAGCTTCCAGCTTGTCTTCTGCCAGATCGTAGTTGGAGCATCCGCTTCTGTCGCCGTATCTGCACGCCATGCGCCAATACTTCATCGCCTTTGTGTAGTCCTGTTTTGCTCCCCCTTCGGCATTGGCATAGACAAATGCTGCGGAGTTGCACGCGCTGGCTCTCCCGGCGTAACAGGCTTTTTCGAGATAGTGAGCCGCTTTTGTTCCGTCGACTTTGACGCCGTCTCCGGTGATGTAGCGCACTCCCAGTGTTTCGCATGCCGAAGCGCTGGCGCATCCACTTGCCGATACACTTCTTCCTGAACCGGCTACTGCAGCTTGCTCCGAACATCCGGTAAAGCATATCGATATTCCCGCAATCAGAGATAGAGACACAACGATCTTTTTCATTTCCAGACACTCCATTTTTTCCAAATTTTATCATAGTATATCGAATATATATACGACGATATGCCTACCTGTTCGTTCAGGGTCTCGTTTTATGCGCGATGTAAGAGAGATTTTATTATACTAAAGCTGTTTCGCAGTACTATTTACATAAAAGGAGAGATGATGAAAAGATTATTGTTTGCTGTCGCACTTGCCGTCTGTGCTTCCGCCGCTTTGTCGGCGGCTGAGTATGTACTGAAATTCAGTCATGTCGTCAGCCCGAACACCCCCAAAGGAAAAGCGGCGGATTTTTTCGAAAAACGCCTCGAAGAGCTGAGCAAAGGACGCATAGATGTCCAGGTCTATCCCAACTCTCAGCTCTATAAGGACAAAGCGGTACTCAAGGCCCTCAAGCTCGATACGGTCCAGATGGCGTGTCCGTCGTTTTCGAAATTTACCAAGATCGTTCCGCAACTGGCGCTCTTTGATCTGCCGTTTCTCTTCAGGGATATGGATCATGTTCATGCTGTCGAAGACAGCGAAGTTGGTCAAAAGCTCAAGGACCTGGTAACGGCCAAAGGTTATGTCGCGCTGGACTATTGGGACAACGCTTTCAAGCAGCTCAGTTCATCCAAAAAGGCGCTCATCAAACCTGAAGACGCCAAAGGCCAGAAGTTTCGCATCATGAGTTCCAAGGTGCTGGAAGCGCAGTTCAAGGCTGTCGGCGCCAATCCGCAGGTGATGCCATTTTCGGAGGTATATTCGGCACTACAGCAAGGGGTCATCGATGGGCAGGAGAATACCAACTCGAATATCTATACCAAAAAGTTCTATGAGGTTCAGAAGTATATGACGGTCAGCAATCACGGATATCTCGGTTATCTCGTCGTGATGAGCAAAAAGTTCTGGAACTCTCTGCCTGACGATCTGAAAGCGGCCGTCAAGCAGGCGATGAAAGAGGCGACCGCCAAAGAGCGTCAATACGCTACCGAGCTGGACAAGTCTCAGTTCGCCAAGATCAAAGAGTATGCCGACAAGACCAAAAAGCTCGAAATCACCGTTCTTACACCAGAGCAGCGTGCAGCGTGGAAAAAGGTCATGAGCACGATCTACCCCGAATTTTACGATTCGGCCAAGATCGGTAAGGATCTGATAGACGCGGCTCAAAAGGTTCAATAATCGCGTATAGAGCGGCATAGTAACGAAAAAGAGGGGGATGTATCGAATGATTCTGAATGTATTGGGTATGTTGTATCGGACATTCTCCCGTGCCGTTGGCTGGCTCAACCAGTCCATCGCCGCCGTGGGTATCGCGGCGGGGGTGGCGCTGGCCTTCGTCAATGTCGTGGCACGCTATGGCTTCAATTCATCTATCAGCTGGGCGAGCGAATTGACTGTCTATCTCTTTTTGTGGAGCACCTTTTTTGGCGCGGCATACTGCTTCAAAAAAGACGCTCACATCTCTGTCGATCTGCTGTTGACCAGGGTCGCTCCCCGTACGGCCAAGATTATGATGGTGCTGACACACACGGTGACGCTGCTTTTTCTGGTCGCAGTGGCGTGGTATGGATATAAGTATCTGCTGCTGGAGATCGATCTGGATGAGCGGTCGGTCGATCTGGAGATTCCGATGTGGATCCCTTATTCGGTCGTTCCGATCGCGTTTGCCAGCGCGGCGTTTCGTGTCGTCGAAAAGATAGTCGATATTGTTCGCACGCCGGCCGATGAGGTGGTACGCAAAAGCGAAGCGGAGATGATTCTCGCCGAGATGGAGGGGGTGACGACAGATTCGCTGCTGGAGCAGACCCGCAAACAGAGCGGAGAGAAGCTGTGAGTATAGCGCTGCTTTTTGGTCTGTTCGCTCTGCTGTTGATTGTCGGAGCGCCGATCGCGATCGCGCTGGGGGCTTCGACATTTTTGACACTGGTATTGATGACGCCGACCAGCCCGATAGAGGTCTCTTCGATGATCTTCGAAAAGATCGACAGCTATTCACTGATGGCGATTCCGATGTTTATCCTCGCGGGCAATCTACTCTCCAAGGGTTCTGCCGCTGAACGGATCATCGAGTTCGCCAAATCGATCGTTGGCCATCTGCCCGGAGGATTGCCGATGGCGGCGATCTTCGCGAGTATCATCTTCGCTGCCGTCAGCGGCAGTTCGCCCGCTACGGTCGTGGCGATCGGTTCGATCATGTTTGGTGCGATCGAGCGCGCAGGCTATCCAAAAAACTATGCCATCGGTACGGTTGCGACGGCAGGGAGTCTGGGGATACTGATACCTCCCTCGATAGTGATGATCGTCTATGGTGTCACGGCCGAGCAGAGTATCGGCAAACTCTTTATGGCGGGCGTGGTGCCGGGGATCCTGATCGGTACGATGATGATGGGGATCACCTGGATCGGTGCCAGGCGTCTGGGGTTTAGGCGCAGCGAGCCCGAGCCCCTGAGGGTGCGATTGCAAAAGATGCGTGAAGCGGCTTGGGCTCTAATGACGATCGTGATCGTCATCGGCGGAATCTATGGTGGAATCTTCACCCCGACCGAAGCCGCGGCGGTAGCGGCGGTGTGGGCGTTTGTCGTCAGCATGTTCGTCTATCGGGATATTCGGTGGCGCGATGTGTACGGAGTCTTTCTCGAGTCTGCCAAAACATCGGCCATGATCATGTTTATCATTGCCAACGCGATGCTGTTCGCTCATTTTTTGACGCTGGAGAATGTGCCGCAGATGATCACGCAGGCACTGATGGATGCCCATGTAGGTAGATTGATGTTTCTTTTTCTTGTCAATGTCCTGCTTTTTTTTGCCGGGGATTTCATGGAGCCGAGCGCTATCATCATGATCATGGTGCCGTTGCTGTTGCCGGTGGCGACGGCACTGGGGGTCGATCCGATCCATTTTGGTATAATCGTAACGATCAATATGGAGCTGGGGATGATCACGCCGCCTATCGGGCTCAATCTTTTCGTCACAAGCGGCATCACCGGGGTGGGGCTCAAGGATGTCATCCTCTACGCGCTGCCCTGGAGTATGACGATTCTTGTGGGGCTGCTGATGGTTACCTACATTCCGCAGATCGCCTTGTGGTTGCCTAGGTTGATGTATGGACAGTGATTGTAAAAAGAGTTATGAAAAATGACGACATTTAAAAACTTGTTCAGGCTTCGCAGGCACGAGATGGTGGAGAGAGATGTTCTCGACGAACTCTTCGCAATGGAGCGTGGCACCCTGATAACCCTGATGCTCCTGGAGACCATACTTCTGTATATCCTCATGCCGCTGCTGGGCAAAGCCATAGCGGCATGGTACGGTATAGCCATATCCATGTCTCTATGGCGTTACTACAACGCTTACGACTACCAGAAGCATCCCAAAAGAAATTTGCCCATAGTCTGGCATAAAAAATTGATCGTGCAGGTATGGCTGACCGCTCTGCTCTTTTCCATGCTGGCACTTTTCGCTATGCCCAGGCTGGATGCCTACTATCAGCTTTTCGTTTTCATAGTGCTTGTGGGCATCAGCAGTGGCGCGGTCAAAGCTCTCGCCAGAGACCATAGAACGGCGGTGGGATATCTGACGATAATGCTGCTGCCTCTTTCGGTGGAGATGCTGCTTTTGATGAGAGAGGATACCTATATACTGGCTTTTCTTGTCGTCATATACTATTTTACTCAAATGAATATCATTTTGCGTTCCTACAATCAATTTATAACTCTCAAAAGAAACGAAAAGGAGATAGCCGCGGCAAAGGCCAAGTTGCACGAAAAACAGGAGATGATGCAGAGGTTTTTCGAGCAGGCTACGGAGGGTATCGTTTCATACGATACAGAGATGAAGATTCTGGATTGCAACGATTCGTTTGCCGAACTGTTTGATAAAAAGCAGGAGGATTTGATTGGTTTGAGATTCGTGGATTTGCCGAACAAAAATTTTGATCGCATCGCGAAAGAGTCAATAGACGGCAAAACAGGTACATATAATGGTTTGCACTACAGACAAAATGAGAATGAGTTGTGGGTGGAGGCCAAGTTTTCGCCTTTGCATGATCACAAAGGCAACATTGTGGGTGGAATGGGTCTTGTGGTGGATAGAACCAGCGAACATATGGCACAGCAGGAGCTGGAGTATCTTGTCTTTCATGATCCTTTGACAGCCATATCCAACAGACGGGGCTTCAGACAGTTTATGAGTGATATGATCAAAAAAAACGAGCACACCAAATACTACTCTTTGCTTTACTATCTGGATTTAAACAAATTCAAGCAGATCAACGACATATTTGGCCACGAAACGGGAGACAAGGTACTGATAGAGGCAGTTCACAGGCTGAAACGGCTCTCAGACGATACCTGCAACCTGACTCGGCTCGGAGGTGACGAGTTCTGTATAGTCGTACCTTTCGTGGGAACAGTCCTTGATGAGGTAATGCTGATCATGGAGAAGTGGATCGACAGGATAGAGGATAGTTTCATAAGACCGTTTTTGATCGATGGGCGTATTTTGGAAGCGGGATGCAGTATCGGTGTAGTAGTCATAGAGCCCAACTCGAAAAATATCGACGAGATTGTTCACAAGGCCGATATATCCATGCTGCATGCTAAAAAGAACAGAGAGAGACATGTGGTTGTATACGATAGCAATATGAGGCAAAAATATACGGATCTCTATGGAATCCAAGACGATCTGAAAAACGCGGTCAAATACAACCAATTCGAACTCTATTTTCAGCCTATAGTGGATATAGAGAGTGGCAGGCTCTACGCGGCCGAAGCGCTGATCAGATGGAACAATGCCAAAAAGGGAGTCATCTCTCCCGAAGATTTTTTACCCGTAGCGACAAAACTGGGGCTTTCCGTGGAGATAGACGAGTGGGCTATAGATAATGCTTGCAGAACAGTTTCTATATGGAAAAGAGACGATAATTTCAACTTGAAATATCTATCGGTAAACATTGATGCCAAAACACTATTTAAAAAAGATTTTGTTGAATCTCTGCTCGAGAGGCTGAATCACTACGATATAAAGGGCAGGGATATCAGACTGGAGATAACCGAAAACTCTCTCATAGACAGCTTTGAAAACGCTCGCAGGGTGATAGACGAGCTCGCTCACAACGGTATAGAGTGTATCATAGATGACTTTGGTACGGGCTACTCGTCCCTTTCGTATCTTAAAAAACTCTCTTTTGGCACACTCAAAATCGACAGGGAGTTCACCAAAGATCTGCTCGACGGCATAGAGAATGTTTTTCTGGTAAGAACTATCATAGAGATGGGGGAGAGGCTGCACTATCAGATAGTCGTGGAGGGGATAGAGACGGAAAAGCAAAGAAGGATACTCTCACATATAAATAAAAATCTATACTACCAGGGACATTTGAGCAGTCCTCCTCTGCCGCTTGGAGAGTTCAATGAAAAGATTATGTCTGCCGTTGCCGGAAAATAAAAAAACAATCAGGATATAGATATGGATCGCGGTCACAGGCTAGAGATAGCGGCTTTTCTGGTTGTCTTGCTCATACTCTCCTGCACCTGGTTCACAAATAGAGCTTCCCGGCATACGGAAAAAGTCACTCTGGATAAAAACACCTCCAGATCCGTCTCCATGCGAAAGACTCACGAAGCACGATCTGTTTTGTCCAAAAGCTCCTTTTCGATCGACGATCCGGATGTCATAGTATCGTATATATCGCATGTGATAAACGAAGGCTCAAATATACTCGGTTTCCCCGGTGGTGAAATGGAGGGAGGTTATGTGGACAGCTCCGTAGCTCCGAGGATCGCGTGCTATGTACTGGAGCTTTCGGGCCGCAAGTGTCCTCACGAGTACCCGAAAGACGCCGCCATGTACTTCAGCAGTGTATGTGCCGGATGTCACGGCAACGATGCCAAAGGTCTGCATGGGTCGTTTCCGGATCTGACGCGTGAAAGACTCCTGGGAATAGAGAGATTCGTAAAGAACAGATTCGATCGAGACAGGTCCAGAGACTCTCTGTAAAACAGTCTCGGTCTTCGTCGTTCGAATATTTTGTATCGGATATCTATACTGTTTGGCATAGAAAAACTATGGATCGATTTGTCAGTGGGCAGCGCGGGATCTTCTTCTGGGGTTTCGTCTGTGTTTGGATTCGCCGCTTCGGTTGTTTTTGTGTCGTCTGCTTCCATTGCGCTCCGTTTCGCTTCGAATCAGCCTCAGGATCTCTTCCGCGTTTTTTCCTATTTTGTCTCTGCCTTCGAGTTTCTCGTCTTTTCTGAGCATGCTCAAAAGTTTGCAGGCTATCGTGGTCAGGTCGTAGCGCTCCTTGAGAATCTCTATCGCGGTGTACGCCTCCGGCTCTATCTCCTGACTCTCTATGCGGTCGTGCAGAGCATCGTCTCTCATGGTTCTCATATCTTCCATTCGTGGCACGATGCGACTCTCCATCTCGCTGCCTATACTCTTCTGGATGCGTCTTAGTGTCTTGAACTCGTGCGGAGTGACTATCGATACGGCCGTACCTTCGCGACCAGCTCTTCCGGTTCGTCCTATTCTGTGCACATAGCTTTCGCTGTCGAAAGGGATATGGTAGTTGAAGACATGGCTGACATCGTTCACATCAAGTCCTCTCGCGGCCACATCCGTAGCTACCAGAATATCGCAAGCCCCTCTCTTGAAACTCCTCATCACCTCTTCTCTGCGCTTCTGGTCCATATCTCCATGCAGCCCTTTCGCGTCGAAACCCCGCGCGCCAAGCATGTCTTTCAATCGATCGACCTCTTTTTTCATGCGGCAGAAAATAATACTTTTGGAAGGGTTTTTGTAGTCCAGAAGTCGTATCAGGGCGTCGTCCCGTTCATGTTCGTCCACGACATAGTATATCTGCTTTATGTTTGTATTGGTGATGTTGCCTCCACTTATGGAAACGGTTTCGGGCTCTTTCAGTATTTTGTGAGCTAGAGTCTCTATCTCTCTGGACATTGTGGCGGAGAAAAGCAGTGTCTGACGCTCTTTTGGCAGATATGAGAAGATTTCGTATATATCGTCGAGAAACCCCATATCGAGCATTTCATCCGCTTCATCCAGCACTATAAATTCGGGATTTATGGATATTTTGCCGTTTTTGAGCAGATCGATCAGTCTACCCGGTGTCGCCACTATCGCGGAAGCCTCCGCGATCTGTTTTATCTGGCGCGCATATGGGCTGCCTCCGTAAACGGCTGCCGTTTTCATGTTCAGCGATTTGCCGAACCTGTATATCTCGTCACTCACCTGAGTGGCGAGCTCTCTGGTTGGAACTATCACGAGAGCCTGAGAGCCACTCTTTTGGGCGAGCCTGTGCAGTATCGGCAAAGCGAACGCCGCCGTTTTGCCTGTGCCGGTGTGAGCCTGGGCGATGAGATCATGCCCATCCATCACCAGCGGGATCGCTTTTTCCTGTATGGGGCTTGGTTCTCTGAAGCCGGACTCTTTTATCGCAGCATGAAGTTTTTTTGTGAAACCGAAATCTTCGAATCTCATATTTTTCCTTTTTAGACAACAGTGGCAGGCTATACTGTAAATCCGGATTTTCAAATCTAAAAAGGTATATGAAAGAGGAACAAACCGATAGTGTGCAAAAGCTGTACTCGTTAAATTTGTCGTATTGTATCCGTTTTGGGAAACGAATGCAAGCGCGCAGCCGAGGAGACGCGTCGTCGGAAGATATGTTGTCCGAAGATTTTCGTTTTTCGGAGTTTTTCGCCATAATTGGACAAAAAGAGGGGAGAGTGCATGAAACGCAGAGAGTGTCCATGTCATCGCCAACTTGAAATCCTCAGTCGTCTATACCGAAGCGAGGAGGTGGAGATCGCTCGGCTCTCCGAAGAGTTCGAGAGAGACCGGCGTACCATCCGTCGGGACATCGAGCGGATTCGCCGGATCGTTCCTCTGCGGGGTGCGCGGGGCGTCTGGGAGATCGACCTCCCTGAGCTCGACAGACGCTACGGCACTCTCTCCGATGCTCTGCTTCAGGCTTTTGCCGAAAATCTTCGTATCCGCTCCAGTGCCCTGGGTCGGCAGACCAAAAACAGGCGCGTCGTGGAGTACGCGGTCAGATACAACCGCCTCCCAAAAGAGCTGGGTGAACGCCTCCTGCGTCTGATTCGCGACCAGCGACGCTGCAGCTTTCACTATCGGGACAAAGAGGGCAATGCTACCATGCGTCGTTTCGCTCCGGTCAAACTCCTCAGCGATGCCGGGGTCTGGTATGTCGTAGGCTACGACTACGACCGCGAAGAGCAGCGCACCTTTCGTCTCGACCGCATCGGTACTCTGCAGGAGAGTGACGAACCCGCCCGGCTTTCGCGAAAACTCCTGGAGCGAATAGAAACGACCGTCAACCCCTGGCAGCAGGAAGGAGAAGAGACGATCACCGTTATGGTTCATGCCGACGGACACGCTCTGCTGCATCTCGAATCCTACCCCCTTCATCCCAGCCAGCGGATCGAGGAAGCACTCGGTGAAGGCGGAGCGATCCTCTCCTATAGTATTACCCATCCTATGGAGCTTCTCCCCCGGATCAAGAGCTGGATCCCTCACCTGACCCTCCTCGAACCGAAAAGCATGAAATCGACTCTCTTGAAAGAGCTTCGGCAAGGGATGGAAAGGATTGAAAAGTGGACATATATATGACCGGATAATAGGGTATGATTGTATACAAATACATAAATCG
Source organism: uncultured Nitratifractor sp. (assembly GCA_964650685.1). Classification (GTDB taxonomy): domain Bacteria; phylum Campylobacterota; class Campylobacteria; order Campylobacterales; family Sulfurovaceae; genus Nitratifractor. The sequence goes on along the minus strand of CAZYUW010000026.1, from coordinate 1,008 downwards.
TTGTTAAAAAAGTGATAAACTGAAAACAAATTTAAGTGCATGAAAGGAGCAATGAAATGTTTGATCTTATGACGCAACAATATAAGCTCAGCAAAACTCTTCGTTTCGAGTTACGGCCGGTATATGGAGGAGCGGATTATATCGAAAATTTTAAATCGCAATTTATGAAAGAGGTTGTTGCACGAGATGAATTGCGTGCTAAAGAATATGAAGATCTTAAGAAATATATTGATGACTATTTCCGTTGGTATATCGACAGTACTTTGAGTATAAGCAACATCCCGGAAGAACTATTTACCAAAGAAGAAATTGAAAGTATATATCAAAGCTACATGCGTTTGAATGATACACATACAGAGAATAGAAAAGAGGCACAGGATATGTGGGAGAAGCATCAAAAGAATCTACGAGAAAGTATTGCTTCATTGTTCAAAAAAGAAGATTACAAAATAGATAAAAAGTTTTTTGAAAAAACGCTTTCAGTATATTTTAAAAATAATCAAGAGGTACTTGATCTTATCGAGAGCTTCAAAGGCTTTACCACATATTTTACAGGCTTTAATGAAAATAGAGTCAATGTTTTTACAAACGAAGAGCATCATACGGCAATAAGCTATAGACTTGTTCATGAGAATCTACCGAAATTTTTTGATGCATGTATACTGTACGAAAAGATGCAAAACAATGACAATATCGATCTTGATTTTGCTATCGAGCAGTCGTGGATTGAGGACTTGGGTGTTACTACGCTTGATGAAGTATTTCAGCCAGCGATGTTTGTCCATTTGCTCACACAAAAGAATATCACAGCATACAACAAAATTCTGGGCGGCTATGTCGCTGAAGATGGCACTAAGCATCAGGGGATTAACGAACAAATCAACCTTTATCGTCAACAAAATAATCTACAACCGCGTCAGCTACCTATTTTTCCGTTACTCTTCAAGCAAATTTTATCTAAGTCTGAATCTGCTTCGTTTATACCGGAAGGTTTCAAGAGTGATCGTG
>CAZYUW010000025.1:0-3433 GCA_964650685.1 uncultured Nitratifractor sp. | reverse complement strand
CGGGCTCATACCCATCGTATCTCTGTCGACATCCACAAATACCGGTCTGGCTCCACAGTAGCTTATGGCGTTGCAGGTCGCGACGAATGTCAGGGGCTGGGTGATCACTTCGCTCTGCTCGTTTACGCCTGCAAGTTTAAGTGCTATGTGTAGCGCCGATGTTCCATTTACAGTAGCGACAGCATATTTGCTGCCTGTAAACTCCGCCAGCATCTCTTCAAACCTATCTACAAACTTCCCTACACTTGAGACGAAAGTGGAGTCTATGCACTCATCGAGGTATTTTTTTTCGTTTCCCGCGAACAGGGGGGCGTGAAGCGGCACCACTGATTCATGCCGGGGATAGAGAGATTTTATAAAATCAACGATACCTGCGCAATCCATCAGCTACATCTTTTCATCGAGATATTTCCCGGTCTCTTTGTGTCCGAAATCGGGGATCATTCTATGAAACAGTTCCACAATCTGCTCTTTTGTCCAGCGGCCCTGATCTCTCAGCTCTTTTATCGTCTCCTCGAACTCATCGAGCAGTGCGTCGTCATAGATCGGTTCATTTTTGATGATACCCAGATTTTCGAAGCGCTTCATATCCAGAAGCTCTTTTTCCGTGAAGAACTCTTCGAAATCTTTTTCCCCTGTGGTGTCGCTTTTGGTAAAGAGGCATGGCCACTCTTTTTGGGATCTGGAGTTCGAAAAGAAAGCACGCGCCTCCTCTTCATCTTTGCAAAGATATGGTTCATAGCCGAGGCTTTTCAGATATTTGACCGCAATATCGGCAAATGTGATCAGATGCAGCGCTTCGGAGAGTTTCGGGAAGAAAATATCACGGTTTTCTCCAAAAATACAGCTCATCAGGCATAGCTCTCCGGACTCTTTGGGGGTGACAAAGTAGCGTTTGATATCGCTGGGAGCCACAATGGGCTGCCGTTTCTGTATGCGCTGGTTAAAACCGTGCAGCAGCGATCCGTCAGAAAAGGCCACATTGGCGAATCTCGCGGTGGAAACAGTGATATCGAGACTTCTGCGCATGAGAAACATCTCCATTATGCGCTTGCTTGCGCCCATCATATTTACAGGATTGGCCGCTTTGTCGGTAGATACGCAGAAGTACTTTTTCGTTCCATTCTCGATAGATTGCCGGAGTGTTTTGTCGGTGTTGAAGATATTGACATCTATCATACGCATGAGAGTGAAGGGGTCTTTTTCGCTGCGCACATGCTTCAGCGCGGAGAGGTTTAGAACATAATCATATTTTCCGTCATTTGCGATGAAGGCGTCATAGATATCGCTGCCGATATCGAGCGCGTATGTTTTGAACTCGCCGTCGATATATCCCAGGGAGCTTCTGATATCTCTGACCAGCTCCACCATGTTGTTTTCGTTGATATCGACTACATGCAGTTTTTTCGGGTTTCGTCTGAAGATCTCTTTGCTTACCGCCTGTCCGATGGAACCCGCACCTCCGATAACGAGAAAGGTAGAGCTGGAAACCCTCTCTCTCAGTTCGCTCTCGTGCGCTCCAATATCATCGGAAAAGAGCTCTCTGTCTCTTCCGATAAGACTCAATATATTGTACATATCTGTCATACCCATTTTGTCACCCTTTTTCGACACTGTTTTCTGTAGCTGTCAGATTGCCCATATCGGATATTTCCAAATTGCCTTTTTGAACTTTGTAAACCTTTTGGCATCTGTCTATCGTACTCAGACGATGGGCTATAACGATAAGGGTTTTATCGCTGCTGGTTTCGTAAATCTCATCCATGATCTGTCTCTCCGTCTCGTCGTCCAGCGCGGAAGTGGCCTCATCGAGCACCAGTATGTCGGGGTCGCCATAGAGCGCACTGGCTATCGCGATCCGTTGTTTCTGACCGCCGCTGAGCATCACACCACCCTCTCCAACTCTGGTGTCTGTCCCGCTTTTGCTTTGCAAAAAATCGAAAATCTTGGCTTTTTTCAGCACATCCTCTATCTTTTCTCTATCATACGGCCTGTCGAATGCGACATTTTCTCCTACAGTACCATCAAAAAGATACACCGCCTGAGGTATATAGCCTATCTTGCGCCTCCATGATCTAATATTGGCATCATCCAGCGGCGTGCCATCCACCAGTATCGCACCTTCCGACGGCCTATACAGCCCGATGATCAGATCCACCAGAGTACTCTTGCCGCTGCCGCTCTCTCCTACGAAGGCTACCTTTTCTCCCTTGGCTATTTCGAGATCGACAGCCCTGAGAACCGGCTCGTTCTCTTCGTATCCGAACGATACACGCTCGAGAACGATATCTCTCTCGAAAGGGATCTCCTCCTCTCCGAGGCTCTCACTGTCGTACATCAGATCGTTGTGAACGATCTCGAGGGATCTATAGTTGTACAAAACGGCATTATACCCCGACATGATCCTGTTGACCGAAGGCATCAGGCGATACAGGGCCAGTACGAACATGGATACGACCGATATCATGGCTCCTATGTCATTTTCGTACTTCCATACCAGATATGTGACGATAAAAACTATCAGGCCAAATCCTATGGCTTCGAGAAAGAGTCTCGGAAACTGAGAAAGCGTTTTGTTCGCTATGTTCGCATAGGCAAAATCCCTACTGGCATCGGCAAACTCACGCATGATGATCTCGTCGTTGGATTGAAGCTTTATGAGTTTGAAGTTTCCAAACGATCTGTTGATGATCTCATAGAAACGCTTTTGGAGCTCCTCTCTTTTGATGCCGATTTTTTTTATATTTCTGGATACGGTACGGGTCAGAAAAAGAGCGTTGAAAAACAAAATGATCGTCAACAACAGCGTTATTTTGGCGTTTACCCACAGCATCATGGAGTATATGAACACCGCTACGAAGATTTCGCTCATCATAAACAGAGCAGACGAAATCAGCTGTGTTAAATTTGCAGCTTCGTTGATGATGGACTTCATCAATACGGATGAATTTTTGCGTACGAACTCTCTGTATGGCATCCCCATGTAGTTTTCAAAAAGTCTATATGCTATGAGATAGTATCGACCATCCGAAAAACGGGCCATCAAATAAAAGTATAGAAGATTGACGGCACTCCTGAAAATATAGAACAGTATCAGCAAAATACCGAATGCCACTACGAAATCGGCATGGGAATGGAACCCAAGCAAAGAGTATACTTTGCTATACCTCTCGTCGCTATCTATCAGGGAAAAGTCGCTCGCCACGGCGATAAACGGCATAACGGCCGATATGCCTACCGTCTCCATAACCGAAATAAATATCGAGAAAACGAACAACCACAAAAGAAATCTTTTGTCGTGACGAGTCAAGATATACCTGAGCTTTTTGATGGTCTCCGGCATCATTGTGCGACGACTCCGTATACGGAAAGATACTGGCTCACGCTCACTACAGGCGTCCGTCCGCGAGCTCTTTGTCCAGGGCGCCTTTGA
>CAZYUW010000024.1:0-14221 GCA_964650685.1 uncultured Nitratifractor sp. | reverse complement strand
TAGAGAGCTCCCATCGCCCCCATCGGACATGAACGGTCGAGGGCAGATACACATTTGACATCAGCCAAAGCCTCTCTGATCTCGTCGAAAGGGAACGGGCGTATCACTCTGGGTGCCGCCACTCCGGCTTTGAGCCCCTCCTTCTCTCTGAGCTCTTTCGCCGCCAGTATAGCCGTCTCCACCGTAGAGCCCAGAGCCACGATCGCCACTTCGGCATCTTCCATCATATATGTTTCGAGTCTGTTGTATCTTCTGCCGGTTTTCTTTTCGAACTCTTCAAAAACCCTGTCTATCACGATATCGGAATCCATCAAAACTCTGTGTTGCCTGGCTTTGTGCTCGAAATGCCAGTCCTCCTCGGTCTGAGCACCGTATGTGACCGGTTTGCTGAAATCCAGCATCTCGTCGACTGTTCTGTAATCACCGATGAACGCATACGCCTCGTCGTCACTGAGAGGGTTCACATTTTGGGCCGTATGGGAGGTGACGAATCCATCCTGATGCACCATCACCGGCAATCTCACAGCCATATCCTCTCCCACTTTGAAAGCGCAGAGATTCAGATCGTACACCTCCTGGGCGTTGAAGGCGTCGAACTGTACCCATCCGCTGTCGCGGCCGAGATACATATCGCCGTGATCGCCGCGCACATTCAGAGGAGAAGCGAGCGCCCTGTTGACCACGTTTAGCACCATCGGAAGTCTCATCCCCGATATCTGATACAGCACCTCCACCATCAGAGCGAACCCCTGAGAAGATGTTGCCGTAGCTACCCGTCCACCAGCTGCCGCCGCACCGGTACAGCCGGACATGGCGGCATGCTCGGACTCCACCATGACGAACTCTCCGTCTATATAGCCGTTGGCCACAAAGCTGCCGTAAGTCTCCACTATCGGCGTAGAAGGGGTTATCGGATAGGCCGCGACAACATCCACCTGCGCCTGTCTGAGAGCCTGGGCGGCAGCGTAGTTGCCATCCCAGACTTCCGTACTTTGCAATTCCATTTTTTCTGCCATGTCTATCCTTTTACTTCTCTTTCTTTTTCTTTTCGGGCCACCTGGCCAATGCCGCTTCGTTATCTTCGGTTTCGGCGAACATCAGCAGTGATTTTGGATTTGTAGGACATACTTCCACACATACGCCACACCCTTTACAGTGGTCGTAATCGATGCCAAGCATCTGCTTGTCACGGGAGATGATGGAGGTATCCGGACACCACACCCAACAGTTCTGACAATCGATGCACACATCTCTGTTGTATACGGGCTTGATCACCCTCCATGACGCAACCGTAGCCGTATAGCTGTTGAAATCGGAGTAGTTTCTCTCTTCGGGTCTCTCGTGTACGATCCCTACAGCATCACCCTCGAAAGAGTGAAGCACAACACCGTGTGTGACCTCATCCCAACCAATGAGATCCTCAGTACCCAGTTCGCGCACGCCGCGCTTGTCTGTCGCCATTACACCTTTCATGCTCGTCCTTCTACTTTACTTCGTTGTACGCTCTGGTTATAGCGTCCATGTTCGCGTCGATGATCTTTTGCGGAAACTTCGATAGAACTCTTTTCATACTGTCGAGAAAAAAGCTCAGTTCGAACATGCCCGATACCTTCATCAAAGCGCCCAGCATAGGAGTGTTTGGTATAGCTCTACCGATAGTGTCGAGAGATATCTGCATACAATCGACCACGAATACACGATCTTTCTTGTCTTGCAGCTCCGGTATCTGGGCTATCAGCTCGTCCTTGCTCAAATGCGTGGTCACGATATATTTCGTTTCCGACTTGTCGTTCTCGGTGATCCTGTCCGTAAAAGCCAGACCGGGATCGATGACCAGCACATAATCCGGTAACATGAACTTTTCATGATTTATGATCGGTTCGTCATCTATGCGGTTATACGCGCGCATGGCAGCGCCGCGCTTGGCCGATCCGTACAGGGCGAACGCCTGAACCTGCTTTCCGGTCGCGGATACCACATCGCCCAGACCTTTGGCTCCCGTCACAGCCCCTTGGCCGGCGCGGGAGTGCCATCTGATTTCAATCATATCTCCTCCTTGCATCTTTTGGAAAATTGAAACCATTTTAATCTACTGAACTTAAATCGCCCTTGTTCTGAGTCTATTTTTGCTCACCAAAAATCGATGTGAGTGCTTCCTGGACACTTTTTGCCGTTTTGGGTGCGCACAAACGCAACTCCTCCACCCTGCCGTAACCACACTCTACAGCTATCGCGTTTATACCGGCAGCCGCGGCGGAGAACATATCGACACATGTATCGCCTATCATCCAGCACTCCGCGTCTTCGTACCCCATCCTCTCGAGCGCGCTCCATATGGGCTGGGGATGCGGCTTGTGCATGGAAACATCCTCGCTGCCAATGAGTACTTCGAACAGATTCATGATCCCGAAGTGCTCGAGCAGTTCGACGGAGTATCGACCCGTCTTGGTCGTAACGATCCCGAGTCTGGCCATACTGGCCGCATACTCGACCGCTTCTCTGGCGCCCGGCAGCAACACGGTTTTTTCTATGTGGACACTTCTGTAGTGCCGTTTGTAGCTCTCGACATGCCTGTCCACGCTCTCCTCCGCTACTCCCAGCCGCTGAAACATTTCAGCCAGAGGCAGCCCAACGAGACTCTTGACTCTCTCCTCTTCCGGCATATCGGCGCCAAACGAACGAAAGCTCTCACCGAAACTCTCGAGTATCGCTTCAGTAGAGTCTATGAGTGTACCGTCGAGATCGAACAGCACGATCGTTTTCGTTCTATCTTCTCTTGTTGGTATATTGTGTATCAATTTTGGATCTTCCACTCTATGAAGTTGTGCTCTATTCCTATTATAGACGGCTCTATGCCTTTTATCTTTTTCTCCACCGCGATTATGGAGTTGGGGATATAGAGAAAGACATAGGGATAATCCCTGACTATGACCTCAAAAAGCCTTCTGTAGTTGCTCGCGAATTTCGCGGGATCGGTGATCTTTTCGCTCTCGCTGATGAGACGGTCGGCTTCGGAATTGTGATAACCGACAAAATTGAATCCGCCTTTTTTGTCACCGTCGCTGTGCCAGATACTGTACGCGTCGGGTATGAGAGAGAGGCTCCATCCCAGCAGTACGGCTTCGAAATTTCTCGGAAATACGATCGTGTTCAAAAAGGCCTGCCACTCCATCGTCCTGATCTTCATTTTCACGCCGATACGACCGAGTTGCTGCTGTATGATCTGGGCGGCATTGATTCTCGTCTCGTTGCCGGTATTTGTCACCAGTGTGAACTCAAGTGGATGACTGCGATCGTAACCGACCTCTTTTAGCAGCTTCATCGCTTTGGCGGGGTCGTACTTTTCGGGTTCGAACTCTGTGGGATAGACATCGCTTCCAGGCATAAAGGGCCCGTAACATGGACTTCCATGTGAAAAAAAGAGCAAATCCACTATCTCCTGTCTGTCTATCGCCAGAGCTATCGCCCTCCTGACTCTAACATCCCTGAACTTCTCTATTCTGAGATTGAAACCCAGATATGTGTAGCTGTGTGAAGGCTGCTCATAAACGGCGTATCTTTTTTTGAAACGATCGTCGATCTGGCGACTCAGCTGCAGCGGACTCAAGCCTCCTATATCGAGTTTGCCTGATTTGAGCATCATGAACTCCGCGGCAGGATCCCCTATATAATGATATATCTGCTTCGAGATATATGGAGGATGCTCATGGTATTGCGGGTTGCCCTCGAGAACTATACGCTCGTTGACCGCAAAAGGTTTTTTCATCATAAATGGACCTGTCCCGACGGGAAGCCTGTTGAGATCGCTGCTCATCGGATCCTTCTCGTCTCTCCAGAGATGTTCGGGCAAAATACCCATAGTCCATATGGAAAGCGCCTTGAAATATGGCTGGGAGTACTCCACTTTGAGAGTCAGATCGTCGAGAACCTCAACCTTTTTGACATATTTGAAATCGCTCTTGTATGGTGTCACCACCTTGTCGGACATCATGAAATCGTAAGTAAAAAGCACATCGGAAGCGGTGAAATCTTTGCCGTCGTGCCACTTGAGCCCCTTTCTCAGGTGAAATACAAGTGTCGTATCGTTTACAAAATCGTAACTCCTGGCCAGATCGGGTGCTATTCGGCCGTTTTTGTCGAACTTGACGAGTCCGTTGAATATCCAACCCGCTATCTCACCGCTGGCGCTGTCGGTCGCCAGAAGAGGATTTATCCTTGTGGGAGAGGAGGACATGGAACGGTGCAGTGTAGCTTCCGAGGCCGTCACTACAGCACATATTACAATCAAAGCGACTACGATCAACGCTTTTTTCAACCTCTCTCCTTTTCGATTTTTCATTGGGCGTTTTCGTGTAACTATATCATGAAATGAGTTTTTATATCTATATTTATAGATACGCACAGGAATATATACCACTCTGTCACATATGCAGTATAAATATATTTAAAATATATAATCATAAAATATTTTTATACATATTTAAAAAATTAATTTATATTTAATAAAAACTATTCTATTATTTTATATCATAAATTAGATATATTCAGAGAAAGGATAGCAGATGGCTAAAGTTGTCATAATGGGCGGCGGAGTAGCCGGACACACTGCCGCGAGCTTCGCGCGCAAATGGCTCGGTGGAGACCATGAGGTCATAGTTGTTACACCAAACAGCAACTGGAACTGGATACCATCCAATATATGGGTAGGTGTCGGGGGAATGACGAAAGATGATGTGGTATTTCCACTCGAACCCGTTTACAAAAAGGTCGGCATAGACTATCGCCAGGCCAAAGCGCTCTCGATACATCCCGAAGGCAAAAGCGGAGACGAGCAACCATATATAACCATAGAGTATACCGGACAGGGCAAAGCGGGCACCAAAGAGGAGGTGGCTTACGACTATCTCATCAACGCCACGGGACCCAAACTCAACTTCGATGCCACCGAAGGATTGGGTAACGGCAAAGGTCAGCTCGGCGACCATACCGTCTCGGTGTGCACCGCGGATCATGCGGTACACGCCAGCGAGGAGCTGGATAGATGTATAGCCAGGATGAAAAACGGAGAAAAGCAGACACTACTGGTAGGAATGGGGCACGGCATGTGTACATGCCAGGGCGCCGCGTTTGAATATATATTCAATATAGAGCACAAGCTCAGAGAGGAAGGGGTCAGAGAGAAGGCCGAACTGATATTTATAACCAATGAATCGTTTCTTGGAGATTTCGGCATGGGAGGACTGCACTTCAAAGTTGGAGGCTATATAGCCTCCAGCAAGATCTTCGCCGAATCGCTCTATGCCGAAAGAGGTCTGGAGTGGATATTGGGCGCGCATGTCAAAAAGGTCGAAAAAAACAAGGTCATCTACGAAACGCTTGACGGAGACGAAGATGAGCAGGAGTTCGATTTCGCAATGCTCATTCCACCTTTTTCAGGTGTCGGGTTCAAAGCCTACGACAAAGAGGGAGGAGACATCACCGACAAACTTTTCGCACCAAACGGTTTCATGAAAGTGGATGCCGACTACACCCCGAAACCGTACGAAGAGTGGAAAGCGTCTGATTGGCCGAAAACCCTCCAAAATCCGGATTACAAAAACATTTTTGCCGCGGGTATAGCTTTCGCGCCTCCGCATCTGATATCCAAGCCGATGAAAAATCCAAACGGCACACCGATAAACCCCACTCCCCCCAGAACGGGTATGCCCAGCGCGATGATGGGCAAGGCGGTAGCCGCCAGCATATGCGACATGATCAACTCAGGAGCCAAAGAGCCCACGCACACAGCATGCATGGCCGAAATGGGAGCAGCATGTGTCGCTTCGGCGGGCAAGGGACTCTTCAGGGGATCGGCAGCCGCGATGACAGTCTATCCGATAGTGCCCGATTTCGACAAATATCCTGGAACCGGACGGGATATACACGGAACGACTGGCGAAATAGGTCTGGCGGCACACTGGATCAAGCATATTCTGCACCATGTCTTTATATGGAAAGCCAAGATGAGACCGGGCTGGACACTGATACCGGAGTAAAATCCGGGTACGATCCGGCCGGATCGTCCAGACGACAAGTAGTAACATATCAAAAGGAGAGATAGATGGGACATAAACATGTAGAACATATAGAACCGTACAGTCCGCAATTCGGAACGATGGTTCCCGGCAGCTTTCAGAAATTTATGAGAAAATGTCTGTTGTGGCAATTTGTCAGATTTATCGGAATAAACATCAAAATGACGATTCTGATTCTCAAAAGCCACCACTGACAATCTCCAGACAACAGATACCGGGATCCATCCGGTATCTGTAACACCGCAAACACTTTGCCGCCCAGAGAGCCTGCACAACAAATGACGATAACTGCATCTAATAACAAAAATAGTTATATATTATCATCATCAAATTCTTGTTTGAAAATCTTCTAAAAATTAACCGTTTATGGGGTAAATTTTTCGTTTCTTGATCTCGATTAGGAATTACCTAAGTAAAATGGATGTATGATATAACACATGGTTATAAATAGGAGTAAATTACTCCTGATTTGTGCCGGTAATATCATCAAGGAGGAAAGTCAATGGAAGTTGAAATTTCCAGACGAAAGTTTCTACAGGGCTCCGTAGCAATGACTGTCGTGGGCGGAACCGCGCTCAGTACGACCGGTCTGCTCTCTTCCGGTCACGGCGAATCCCATTCTGCCGCGCCTGGATTGCCCGAAAGCGTCACGACCAAAACTGGAACGGGCGAAGCCAAAGAGGTACCTACACTATGCGAAATATGCGTCAATAAATGCGCCGCTATCGCCAGAGTGGAGAACGGTGTAGTCACCAAGCTCAATCCCAATCCACATTTCCCTAAATCCAAAAATATGCTTTGCGCTCGCGGTAACGCTGGCATACAGGCTCTCTACGATCCGGATCGTCTCAAATATCCAATGATCCGCATTGGCAAAAGAGGAGAGGGCAAGTTCAAAAGAGTGAGCTGGGAAGAAGCGTACGACGCCATTCTCAACGGCACGAAGGATTTCAAAGGCCTCAAGCAGATCATGGACGAAGAGAAGAATAACCGCTCTACCGTCGGATACTGCGCTGGAGAGGGAATGGCAGAACACACATTCCAGAACTGGATGAAGTGCAAATTCGGTTCACTCAACTTCGTAAACCACGGCACGATCTGTCTGACGACTACCATAGGGGGAAATACTCTGACATTCGGCAGTTACGGCTCTGTGGATTTCGAAAATACCGAATATGTCATCATGGCGGGAGCCAACAGGGCTGAAGCTATCGTCACTCCTGATACGATGGATCTCTTCAAGAGAACCAAAGGCAGAGGAGCCAAGCTGATATGTATCGATCCGCGCTTTACAAACACTGCCGCCAAAGCCGACCTGTGGATACCTATCAAGGTTGGTACGGATCTTGCGTTTGTGCTGGCGTTGACATATGTCGCGCTTAGTGAAGAGCTCTACAACAAAGAGTTCATAGCAGCCCATGCCAACGGTTTCGATGAGTACAAAGAGCACATACTCGGCAATAAATACACTCCAGAATGGGCTGAAAAGATCACCGGAGTCAAGGCGGAGACGATACGCAAAGTGGCCAGAGACTTTATGGCACACGCGCCAAAAGCCATCTATTATCAGGGCAGGCGATCCACATTCAGCCAGCAGGATTTCCAGCTCAGACGAGCACAGGCGATGTTCAGCGCGATGGGCGGAGGCATAGACACCAAAGGTGGTATCATATTTGGCAAGAAGCTCAAGCTGGGCAAACACAAGGCAAATATTCCCGTATACTCTACGACCAAAGACAGAGTAGACTACCAGAAAGCCGCCATAGTAGGCTCTACAGGCACATGGCTTGGATTCAGAGATGCGGTACTGGAAGGCAAGCCATACCCCGTAAGAGCGTTCTTCATATACAAACACAATCCTATGTTGAACCTGCCCAATATCGCCAAGACCAAAAAGATGTTCGAAAAATTCGATCTCGTAGTAAACATAGACACCATGCCGAGCGATACTGTCATGATGAGCGATGTGGTTCTACCCGAGTGTACATATCTCGAAAGAGAAGATCCGGTCAAGAGCTATGGAGGAACTCAACCTTCAATCGCGTTGCGCCAGAAAGTGATCGATCCCATGTACGAGACGAAACCTGTCTACGCTATCATGAAAGGGTTGGCGGAAAAGATCACTATGCCGATGTGGGAGATAGCCAAAAAGTACGATGCCGATATCCAGAAAGCTCTTGAGGGGGCCACTCCAGAAAAAGAGAAAGAGTTCTATGAAAAGAACGGACACAATCTGGCCGACTGGCTCCACGCACCCGATCAGGAGCATGTCAACGAGCATCAGGTCGTCAGCGTATATGGTGAGGAAGCATGGAAAACCCTTAGGGAAAAGGGAGTCTTCTATCCAAATATGGACAAATGGTTCAAGCAGCTTGGAGAAAACAAGTTCCAGTACTATCCCGAAAGCAAAAAGTACTATTCTGTCAAAAAGGGCAAATTCCCCACTCCAACAAAAAAGATAGAATTCGTTCTGCCCAATATGGCCAGCAAAGGACTCGATCCCATGCCGAAATGGCGCGATGAAATGTATGTCAAGACACCGGAGGGCAAATTCAAGTTCATCACCGGTCGTCACGCGCAGTTCACACAGAATAACACATGCAACAACGCCATGTTGCTGGATCTGATCCCGGAAAACTATCTCTGGATAAACAAGAGAGTTGCCAAAGAAAGAGGTATTGGATTTGGAGATACGGTGGAGGTCAGCTCCAAAGTCGGCAAGGTGCGCATAAAAGCCTATCCGACAGAAAAGATAGCTCCGGACAATCTCTTTTTCGTTCACGGATTTGGAGCGCAGAGCGAAAAACTGAGCATGGCGCACGACAACGGCGCGGCGGACAATGCGATCATCGAAGATATAATTGAACCATACTTCGGAGCCGCGGCGATGCATGCGACTATCGTTGATATAAGGAAGGTGTAATATGGCTAGATATGGAATGGCATTGGATTACAAAAACTGTATCAATTGCAAGGCGTGCGAGGTTGCCTGCAAAGAGGAGAACGGGGTTCTGCTCGGCGCGGACAAGCACAGAATATGGGTCGGTGTAAACGAGATAGAGGGAGAGTGGCCAAACCTCAATCCCATTTCGAGCACTTTTATGCCAAGTCAGTGCCAACACTGCGATGACGCGCCGTGTCAAATGGTGTGCCCGACCAACGCCACATACTACGATGAAAACCATGTCGTACGCGTTAACAGCGACAAGTGTATACTCTGCAGCTACTGCATGAACGCCTGCCCTTACGACGCGAGATATGTGGATGACCGCACCATGACGGTGGACAAATGTACTTTCTGTTCAGACACCCGTCTGGCGCGTGGTGAAACAACGACAGCATGTCAAAACACATGTCCTACCAAGGTAAGGACATTCGGTGACCTGGACGATCCCGAAAGCGAGATCAGCATCCTGCTGCGCACGAGGGAACACTTCAGTCTCAAATCACATCTGGGCACCAACCCAAAACTGTTCTATCTAATTTAAGGAGGCTCTGATGGCTGAAGCTGCAAAAAATGGAGGGTTAAAAGGATTTATCACATCCATCCCTGTAAACAAAATAGGATTGAAAGAGCTTTTGGGGTTCGAAAAGAACGCGGGTAATCTGCTCGTTGCCGTGCTGACCCTGCTTTTTCTGGCTCTGTTCGTCATTGGGGTAGGCAACTATCTGCTTCATGGACACCACGCATACAATGTCACCAGAGAGCATCCCTGGGGATTGCTGATCGCGGTATACATATTTTTCGTCGTCAGCTCTACGGGATTGTGTATAGTCGGATCACTGGGTGATGTTTTTGGGTTCAAGGACTACGAGATGATCTCCAAACGAGCCATTTTCGGCTCCATTGTCACAATTCTCGCCGGGTTTGCCGTTATCGCATTCGAGATCGGTCATCCTGTACGCATGATGATATACAATGTATTGACTCCGGGCCTTACATCGGCGATCTGGTGGATGGGTACACTGTACGGTCTCTATCTGACCTTCATGATCATCGAGTTTGTCTTCTTGCTCAAACACGACATGAAAAATGCCAAAATCTTCGGATTGGTCGGTCTGCTGGTGGGTCTGGCAGCACACTCGAATCTCGGTTCGGTCTTTGGTTTCCTCAATGCCCGCCCGATCTCTAACGGTGTGTTCTATCCCACCTACTTTATCTTGACGGCATTTATCACAGGTATATTTATCGCGTTTATAATGATGGGTTTCAGATACAAACTCAACTTCCCCGAAAACGCGAGAACCATGCTGACCAATCTTGCAAAGATCCAGGGTCTGCTGATATCTGTATTGATCTTTTTCGTAGCATGGAAATTTTTGACCGATATCTATGGTGGTATGCCAAATCGCGCCGATACCGCCAAACACATATTGGGATCATGGACATTCTGGACAGAGGTCATACTGGTTATGGTGTTGCCTCTGGTAGTTATAATAAAAAGCGGCGGAAGAGCTGTCACATCGCTTTTCTGGCTCTCTTTGAGCGGTATGGTCGGGGTCTTTTTCATGAGATACAACCTTGTCCATGATACCCAGCTCAAGCCTCTGCAGATGATGAAGGTCAGAGAGTATCAGCTGCCACCCGAGTGGATCCACTACTTCCCAAGCACGACTGAGATGATGATCTCGCTCGGAGGGCTCGGTATATGTCTGTTCCTATACTATGTCGGAACAAAACTGTTCAATCTCGATGCTGATGAGCACTGAAAGGAGAAATGATGTTTAAGCGTACCTTCGGCGTACTGGCACTGGCGGCTCTGCTTGCCGGCGGAACCGCGGTAGCCAGCGAAAAGTTCGGCTGGAATCCCGAAAAGGGCAAAAAGCTCTTCGTTGCGAAGATCAAAAAGAAAATCTGTAAAGGCAAACTCTCTATCAAAGGCTTTACCCAAGCGCACACTCAAAAAGAGTGGAAAGATATCATAGAGAGCGGACAGTTCGAGGCAGAATTTCAGAAACTCTGCCCTCCCTACACACCGGGACAGCTAACCGAAAAGCAGGTAGCCGATCTGGGTGATGCGGCTATAAACTACGCAAAAGACAGCTACAATATACCATCCTGAGGCGGTTGATTTACAGGGGCGCGTGTCGCCCATACCGAAGTTAAATCAACTTCCACCTCAAAGCCGGAATCTTCTCCGGCGTCTTATGAAAATTTACCAATTTGGATATAATTTGCCCGATAGATTATCGTTGATTGCGGGGGGTATGTGATCCTGGTGGACACCGCGGGCTTCAAACCCGATCGTCCGGGCGGATGACCGTTCGGAGGGAGGTTCGATTCCTCCACCCTCTCGCCACCCCACATTTGTATCCACAAAATCACCCAACATATATCCGTTATAAATCAAACATTACCGGCAACATAACACCATGGTGTTGTCGGGGACAACACCCTACGCGTTGGATACATTCATTTGTATTCATATAATGCGGTTTATCGCGGGTTTGGTGTATCCGTTATATTCACACAATACGATTTTCCGTAGGGTGTTGTGTCCTCACAACACCAACCCGTTCAAATGATCGATACCAATTCATAAATATGAAAATATGGCAATTTGACACATTTTCGCCCTGTCTTGAAAATGGATATTATACTTCGGTATGGCAAATTATAGACGTGTTTATCGTCCGGGCGGCAGCGTGTTTATCACGATGGTGACTCATCGACGGATACCGATATTGATCTCCAATATAGAGCTATTGAGGCGCAGCTTTGCGTTGAGCAGGACTCGCTATGAATATAGTATCGATGCTGTCGTGGTATTGCCCGACCATATCCACATGATTATCACACCTTATGAGATCGATATGTATCCAAAAATTATCGCGCATATCAAACGGAGTTTTGTATACGGGCTCGATCGCGAAACGATCCAAAAGGCCAAAATGACGCTGAGTAGATCGGCATACAGACGTCAGCTTTCGGGTATCTGGCAGAAACGCTTTTATGAACATACGATTCGAAACGAAAAAGACTGGGAAGAGAAAATGGCTTACATCCGATCCAATCCCGTCAAGCATGGATTGGTCGATAGATGGGATGAATGGCGATATTCGTCGTTTGTCAAACCGATGCACAATCGATAAACATTGCCAACATTGCCGACACACAAACAAAAATCGTCTAAACCGTGGTGTTGTCGGGGACAACACCCTACGCGTTGGATGCGCCCATTTGTGATTTGTTTGTAAAAATCACCCGTACCGCAACACCCGTTTCTCTCCCTCTTTTATCACCTCTCCGCTTTTGTCCAAAAACTCCAGATAGGCGATGCAGTATTTGCGACTCATACCGGTATTGTCTTTGAAATTTCTGATATCTATATAGCCCTCTTTTACGATGATCTCGCGCATCAGAGCCAGAGCTCTGCGGATATTGCTCTCCGTCACGAAGAGGTTGTGCGCCAGACGGATGACTTTTTTGCGCCCGGTCAGTTTTTTGAGTATATTGTCACCCATCTTTCGATCGAGATCGAGTCTGTCGTAGAGGTTGTATGGAGCCTCCGGCGTCAGACCCTCTTCATCCATTATGGAGTAGATGCGCTCTTCTAGTTCTGCGTCGAGATCTTCGAAATCCTGGTCGGCTTTGAGATAGATATTTCCATCTCTGCGCAAAAACCCTTCCGCCTCCATACTCTCCATTACGGATGCTGCCAGCGCTTCACTGACCCATTTAGCGCGCAGGGATATGCTCGCGGGCGAGAGGAGCGCTCTGGGATTTTTCCCATATAGAGCCTCTATCATCCCGCGTACCCTTTCGAGTGCCTCGCGCGGATAGACCACGAGCCCCTTTTCGTCGACAAAAACATCCGGACACTTTCGGGCTGTCTCCAGAGCCTTTTCGTGCGACATATCGAACCTCTGATAGCTGGATATCAGCCCGAAGCCTCTGCGGTGGTTTGCCAGCAGCATAGAAAAAACCTCGACGAAATCACGCCTTCGCAGAGCTTCGAGCAGAGGGGTTTTCCGTGTTTTTCGTATAGGATCGTTGACCGGCCCCAGTATCTCCCCGCCGGCAGCCACTCTGCCTTTGTAGAGCAACACGAAAGGATCCGAAAAACGGGTGAACACCTTTTCGCTCAGCTTCAGGGAGGCAAACTCCCCACCGGCATAGTAGAGCACTCTGCCCTCCACTCTTTTTGCTCCGCTTATGAAGAGCACCTCCGCATTGTGCGGCAGCTCCGCCTCACCGACCTTGCGAATCGAAACATCTATGCGGTCGAAGCCTCTGAAATAGCCTTTGGAGCAGAGCAGATAGCCCTTCTTGAGAGAAGCGTGCGGAGTATCGAGGTTGAGAGCGACCCGCTGGTGGGTATGCGCCTGCTCGACCGCTTCGCCGTGCACCTGAATCCCTCGCACTGTCGCGGGTTTGGCCAGCTCTGCTACATTGAGTTTGTCCCCCGTGCGTACCGAGCCGGCCAGTACGGTGCCGGTGACGACGGTACCCACCCCGCGCGGGCTGAAGACCCGATCGATGTAGTAGCGGAAAAAAGGCGCATCGGGTGTCGAGCGGGGCGGCAAAGAAAAGAGCACCTCTTTGAGCACGTCGATGGTCTCGGGTTCGTGGATCGAGGTGGGCAGGATCGCGACCGCTTCCATCTGCGGGTAGTGCTCTTCGAGAAGCACTTCGATATCCTGCTTTTGGTGCGCGATCTGAGCCTCGTAAACCAGATCGCTTTTGGTCAGTGCCACCACGAGTCGCCGCACCCCGACGATATCGAGCACCGCGAGGTGTTCGCGCGTCTGGGGCATGATCCCCTCGCTCGCATCGATCACCAGCAGTGCCGCATCGAACCCGAATGCCCCGCTGACCATGTTTTTGACCAGCTTGTCGTGGCCGGGCACATCGATAAAAGCGACATTGACATCCCCGCGCCGCATGTTGGAAAAGCTCAGATCGATCGTGATACCCCGCTCCTTCTCCTGCGCCATCTCATCGCCGTTGTAACCGGTCATGGCTTCGATGAGGGCGGTTTTGCCGTGATCGACATGCCCTGCCGTTCCTATGATGATATCACGCATCTTCGACCTCCTCCGCGGCTTTGACAATCGCCGCGAAATCCTTTTCATCTATCGTGCGCATATCGAGCACGAAACGTTCCGCTTCGATCCGGCCGATGATGCGGCGGGCGCGGAAGTGG
>CAZYUW010000023.1:0-3584 GCA_964650685.1 uncultured Nitratifractor sp. | reverse complement strand
AGTGATACTGAAGTTGGCCGATAGCAACATCATCGGCTGACCCAGTGTCAAGGCTATTCTCAGCATAGGATCGCTAAAGTATTGGGCATATCGCAACCTGCGGTGAGCGGGGTGATAAAGAGGAGTAAAAAGTGAGGCATCAGCATCACCTGACCCCTAAATCAATAGCCATCATTGGTCAGACGGCATCGGGAAAAAGCTCTCTTGCCATTGAAATAGCCAAACAAAGAGCGGGATTGTGCTGTCTCTGGATTCGCTGTCTATATACAGAAAAATCGATATAGCATCCGCCAAACCCTCCCTGGAAGAGAGAGATGAAATAGATCACTTCGGTATAGATATCGTCTATCCCGACGAACCTTTCTCCGTAAGCGACTTCATAGATATATACAAAGAGGCCGAGGCTCACGCATCCAGTTCGGGAAAAAACCTGATAATCGCCGGCGGAAGCTCTTTCTACCTGAAGATACTGTTGAGCGGCATAAGCCCTCTTCCTAAAATCTCGGGAAATACGGCAAAAACGGTAGAAGAGCTGATGAAAAACACAACCGAAGCATACCGATACCTGAAAACCATAGCCCCCGAACACTCTCTATCCATATCTCCCTCGGACCGTTACAGAATAGAAAAATCTCTGCTTATTGCGATAGAGACCGGTCTGGCACCCGACGAATACTTCAAAAGCAATCCCCCGATTCCGATTATCTCTTCCGAGATCGACATATACGAAACGGTGATAGCCAAAGAGGAGCTCAAAGAACGGGTCGCACGCCGCACGAAAAATATGATAGAAAGAGGACTGATAGACGAAGTGGCATCTCTGGAGTATGAATACGGCCGTTTTCCAAAACCCATGAAGAGCATAGGGATCAAGGAGGTACTGGACTATTTCGATGGACTATACGGAGTGGACACGATGGAAGAGAAGATCAATATCAACACCATGAGACTTGCAAAACGCCAGCGCACTTTCAACAGAACACAATTCGAAAATCTATTTAGGGGCAGCGTGAAGGATCTCGAAAGAGAGATACTCTCCGTGCTGTGACGGACAGAGCGACATACTCCGCCGACGATCCCGGATTCATGTTCTTCTGCGATGGGGATCTATGGCGTAGAGCACCATGTCGGATATCATATTTCCCAACAGAGTCAGAAACGCTCCGGTAACGAGAATACCCATAACGACAGGATAGTCTCTACTCATCGCGCTCTGATAGAAAAGCAGACCCATTCCCTCTATCGAAAATATCTGTTCGAGTATTACGCTGCCTCCAAGTAGTCCGGGTAGAGACAGACCCAGAACCGTAACCACGAACGGTCGCAGGTTCGGATAGATGTAGTGTTTTATCAATCCATCGTCTCTTATCCCTCTGGCCCTGGCGAAAAATATATAATCGCTTTTCAATATCTCTTTGGTCAGGGATCTGACATACAAAAGCATCGAGCCAAATCCCGCGAAAACCATTACACTTACAGGCAGCACCATATGCCATGCCATATCGAGATACCTGTAAACGCCCTCTTTTTTATCCAGACTCTCCAGTCCGCCTATGGGAAAAAGATCCAGCTTCATAGCCATCGTATATATCAAAAGCAGTGCGAGATAGAAAGAGGGCATCGCATAACTCACGAGCGATATCTGCTTGAAACCCTTTTCGCTCAATCCCCCTTTGAGTGCGCTGCGCACGCCGAAATGCAGCGAGAGAACAAAAACAAGACAAAGCGCGACCACATTCATCGTCAATGTCACGCCTATATGGGAAGCTATCTCCGATATGACACTGTTTCCGCTTGCGAAAGAGACACCGAAATCCAGAAGCGACATCGATTTCAACCACATCCAGTACTGTACCGGCAGGGGTCTATCCAGCCCATATACCGTTTTGAGATGTTCTACGGCCTCTGTCGTCATGTTTGGGTTGAGCGCTCCTGAAGCAAAAAAGCTGTTGGGCGCCATATGTATGACCAGAAATGTTATTATGGAGATAAGCCACATCATAGTGGCCAGGTAGAGGATCTTTTTCGCGATTATCGTTGCGAATCCCCGTATCATGATCGATTTTCGCGTGCCCTCGAGATCAGCGCGAAGAAATTGTCCGGATCCAGAGAGGCGGATCCGACCAAAACACCATCGACATTCTCTATTGAGGTTATGGAGGCTATATTGTTTTCATTGACACTGCCTCCATAGAGTATCGGCGCGGAGACTCTCTTTCTCAGCTCGGCATGAACCGCGGCTATCTCCTCGACACTGGCGGATCTGCCGGTACCTATAGCCCATATGGGTTCGTAAGCCACGACAAGCTTCTCGTAATCTATATCTATTCCCGTGAACTCGTCCCAAAGATACTCGGCTACAGCTTCGTCTCCCCTCTCTCTGACCTCGAGAGACTCCCCTATGCAGTACACGATATTGAAACCTTTTTGGGCGAAAAAACGAAACTTTTCCGCTATGAACTCCTGGCTTTCGTTCAGGATCTCCCTTCTTTCACTGTGCCCCAAAAGGACGGTATCGATCCCGAACTCTTCCAGCTGCTCCATTCCGATTTCACCGGTAAACGCACCTTTGTCCGCGGGATACGCGTTTTGCGCTCCAACCTCTATGTGCTTCGTAGATGCCATGAGTGCGCTCGCGGGAGGGAACACCACGACACGGTCATCCATGCGATCGCCAGGAACGAGACTTTCAAGTCGTTCGAGATAGTTGGATGTGGACGCTCTTGTATGGTTCATTTTGAAATTTGCGGCGAATATCATCGGTTCTCCTCACTCAGCAAAGCCGTTATACCCGGAAGTTTCTCACCTTCGATGAGTTTCAGGCTCGCACCTCCGCCGGTACTGACAAATGTCATCTCGTCGACATCTCCGGCTCTCGCCGCCACATCCGCCGTATCGCCGCCTCCGACTATCGTCGTCGCGTGCGATTCGGCGATATAGTGAGACACCTTGATCGATCCTTTGGCGAACTTGTCCATCTCATATACACCCATGGGTCCGTTCCACATTATCGTATTGGCGTCGTTCAGCGCCTCTCTGAAGAGTCTGGTGCTCGCAGGCCCTATATCCAGGCCCATCCAATCTTCCGGTATCTCCTGGGTAGGAAGATATTTGACCGTCGTATGCTCACTGAACTCGGCTGCAGCCACGACATCTACGGGGAGATAGAATTTCACCTTGTTGCTCCTGGCTTTATCCATGATGAGTCTGGCCTCCTCTATGAGATCCTCCTCAACGAGAGATTTTCCCACCTCGTATCCCTGCGCCTTGAGAAAAGTGAACGCCATACCGCCACCGATAACGATCTTGTCCACCTTCTCCACGAGACGATTCAGGGCCTGGAGCTTGCCGGAGACTTTGCTTCCGCCCACCACTGCGACAAAAGGCCTGAGAGGATTTTCGAGAACCTTCTGGAAAAAGTTCACCTCTTTCGCGAGCAAAAATCCCGCGGCACGACTATCGCTCTCGTAGAATTTTGTTATCGCGTGTATAGATGCGTGCTTGCGATGACACGCTCCGAAGGCATCGTTGATGTATATCTCCCCGAAAGCTGACAGTTTTTCGGCGAACTCCATATCGTTCGC
>CAZYUW010000022.1:0-8218 GCA_964650685.1 uncultured Nitratifractor sp. | reverse complement strand
GGACGGTAACTACTGGGATGATTATCAGGGTTTCGACAAAGATGGAGACGGAGTAGGGGATACCCCTTATCAACTTCTCTACTATGCCGACAGAATGTGGATGCTAAATCCAAATGTCAAGTTTTTTTACGCGTCACCCGTAATTTCGATCATGAATTTTCTCGCCAGACTCGCTCCGCTGTCCGAGCCAGTCAAGCTGCTTGAGGATCGACATCCCGTCATGAGTGAACGAAAACTCTTTGAAGGAGTGAAAGCAAAATGAAAGCCGATACAAAAAACAGACGCAAATTCATGCAGCAGATCAGTGGTCTGGGTGTGCTCGGTATAGCTGCGGCAGGAGGGATACTGGGTGCGCCGTACCTGAAGAGCTCAGAGCCCAGGCTCAGACCTCCTGGTGCTGTAGATGAAAAAGAGTATCTGGGACTGTGTATCAAGTGTGGCCAATGTCTCCAGGTATGTCCGTACGATTCGATCAAACTGGAGGATATGGATGGAAAAGCCGCTGTAGGTATGGCGTATATAGATCCCAGAGAGAGAGGATGTTATCTGTGTGAGGCATTTCCATGTATACTTGCGTGTCCAAGTGGGGCATTGGATCATGAGCACGACTCCATAGAGTTCGTGCATATGGGAGTTGCTGTCGTTCACAATCCCGATGGATGTCTAGCCAAGATCGGCAAGGCGGTATCGGATTACGATATTGATCGCATATACGAGCACACATTCGTTTTGACAGACGAAGAGAAAAGAGAGCACAAAGCGGTGAAGTCAGACAGTGATCCCGAAAAGGTTCGTCTTCAAAAGGAGTTGTTGGCCAAACTCGAAAATCACAGAGGAGAGAAGCCTTGTACGATATGTGCCGATATGTGTCCGTTTCATCCTGATAAAACTTTGGCGATCGGGATGGTGGATATCGATGGAGGAGGTATGTTGCCCGAGATACGGGAAGCTTGCAACGGGTGTGGTGCTTGCGTAGAGCTCTGCCCGACAAATGTCATAAAGATCGTTCCGAGAAAAAGCTATAGGGATATATACGATAAAGGAAAAAACGATGCGTAGTTCATTGGTGACGACAGGATTGATTGTTGCGATATCCATCGCATCGATCACTGGATGCGGAAGCAGAGAAAAAGAGGAAAACAAAAATAGTGTTGGGACGCCAAAGGAGATCAAGATAACCAAAGGTGTTGTCAAAAAAAGAGAGAATTCACAATCGAAATCGAAAAGCAATTCCGGCCAGTTTTACTACTCTTACAATAAAGAAAAAAAAGACAACGATACGGAAGATGGCGGCGAGATCAGGCGCAGAACCACACTGGATGCCTATTTGAATATTCGTTCTCCATACGAGCGGGTAATGATAACCATGATGATCAAAAAGCTGAGCAGAAATTTTATAGTCAAATGCTCTCCGTGCCACGATGATTATGCCAATGGTGTCATTGGGCCGTCCCTGCTCGATAAAAACGGAACATATATATACAAAAAAATCACGGCATTTAAAAGCGGAGAGAAAAAAAATGTTCTCATGAAGCAGCTGGTGAGTCGAATGAGTGACGATGAGCTCAAATCAATTGCGGATGAAATAGCCGAGTTCAACAAGCAGATACAAAAAATGAGAAAAGGAAGGGAGCAATGAAACATATCATAGCAGCGGTAGCCACAGCTTTGGCCGTGTGGGCTGTCATATTTATGATCAATCTCGACAGGGAAGCCGATAGATACGGTCAAATAGAGGAAATCATAGAAAAGTCCAAACTGGAAGTGCCTGTACGGAAAAATGTTGTTGAAAGTACCAAAAACGGCAAAAGCGTGACGACTGATACTCGAGCTGAAAAAGAGGAAGACGAGGCAGCCAAGAAACTCAAAGCTCTTCGCGACAGAGCGGGAAGCGCCATGGCTTTCAAGGTCAGCCCTTTGTATAAACAGAGATGCTCTTCGTGTCATGGCGTGAATGGAGAAGGGATCATCGGTCCAAAACTCATTGGCATGAGCAGGGAGAAGGTCAGAAAAGCATTGAGTGATTTCAAGTCCGGAACGAGAAAAAACTATGTCATGTACGGCTTGCTCGCGAAAATGAAAGAGAGCGAACTGGATGCCCTCAGCAGCGAGATAGCCACATTTCAGTCCAAGCTGAAATCGGCGGAAAAATAGATATTGACAAAGGAGTCCCAGTGGATCGGTATAACAGCAGTATCAAAGATATCATCAGAACCTCTTTCTTGTCGACTTTTTACTATAAAACCCGATCCGGCAAACTCAGGCCGACATGGCGTATGTGGCGCTGGATCAGCGTTATTGTCATAAATATTGCTTTTTTCCTTTCGTACCATATCGATATACAGTTGCTGGAAGGAACGATGAATGGCTCCAGGTTGCTGGGTTTTCATATGATAGATCTGTTTACCGCTATAGAGACCTGGGCGGCGACGCATGTCATTCACACGAACATGATCATAGGTTCGTTGACCATCGCTGTATTTTATCTACTTGTAGGAGGAAAAAGTTTTTGCGCCTGGGCATGTCCATATGGGATTGTCAGTGAAATTGGCGAACATATCCATCAGAAACTGGTGACAAAAAGAGTCATAAAAGAGCGAAAATGGGATCCAAGGATAAGATTCGCTTTTTGGGGTGTTTTTATCGTCGTTACATTTTTGGATGGCTTTCTAGTCTTCGAGGTGATCAACCCTATAGGAATACTGAGTCGTTTCATTGTGTATGGCTGGAGCCTGGCAATCGTCTGGGTTGTGGTGATTTTGCTTTTTGAGATATTCTACTCCAGGCGCATGTGGTGCAAGTATATATGTCCAGTCGGTACTACATACAATCTGCTTGGATGGATAAATGCCACGAAAGTCGAATGGGATATGCACAAATGTGATCACTGCGGAGCTTGTTTGGATGCCTGTTTCGAAAATCATGTACTTGAATTTACCAAGCCGAAATACGATGCCAAACGCAAAGAGAACGGAATACAAAAGCAGATAGTGATCAATGGAGATTGCACGCTTTGCGGTCGTTGTTTCGATGTCTGCCATACAGATGCGTACAATTACACTTTCAGGCTCAAGGATATGCTCTGATGAGTGAGGCAACCCTCATAGAGGTAGACGGAGCAACAAAACGCTTCATGGGAGCAGTGGTTCTGGACAATGTGACTTTGGATATCGGCAAGCGGGATCGCATAGCCGTAATGGGTCCCAATGGTGCAGGGAAGACGACGCTTGTTCGTTCTATTTTGGGCTTTTATCATCTCGACAGGGGGAGAATAAGGGTATCTGGATACGATCCAACCAGAAACAGAGTCGAAGTTCTTAGAAATATAGGATTTATTCCACAGATCCCTCCGCCGGTAAAATTGAGTCTGGACGAACTGTTGTACTTCGTTCAAAAAAGTACAGGCGTGATAAGGGAAAAAGTTATCGAAATGGCTTTGAGCATGGAGCTCGATATAAAAAGCAATATGAGTAAACCGTTCTATAAACTTTCCGGAGGTATGAAACAGAAACTGCTTATCGCCATCGCTTTGGCCAAAAAAAGCAGACTTCTTGTTTTCGACGAACCTACCGCGAGTCTGGATCCAGAAGCCAGAAGCTATTTTTGCGATCTGCTTTCACGGATAGAGTATGAATACGCGGCTATATATATAACCCACAGGGCCGAAGAGCTCGAAGGATTGATAAATAGAAAAATATATATGGATCTAGGGAAGGTCGTAAGTGATGAGGTTATTTAGAAAACTTGCGATACTTATTGCGTTGTTTGTCATATATGGATGCGGTGATGGTCGCAAAGCCGGCGAGGCACAAAGCATTCATTGGGACAGGGACATGTGTGAAAGATGCAAAATGGTCGTCAGTGAGCGTAAATTTGCGGCTGAAGTTATCGATCCCAGAAGTGACAAGGTGTACAAGTTTGACGATATAGGCTGTGCCGTTCTATGGCTGGAAGAGGAGCGTATTCCATGGGCTGATGAGGCAGTCATATGGGTGACCGATGCCAGTACCGGCGAGTGGCTGAATGCCAGAAAGGCATTATATACCGACGACTCCATAACCCCCATGGCATATGGGATAGCCGCTTTTAGTGACAAAACTTTTCCGACAGGACACAAGCCTTTGAGATATCAGCAGATAGTGGAGCTTATCAGGAAAATAGAAGCGAAAAACAATGAGAGAAGGGGGATAGTGCCTCAATGAGAAATCTTGGATTGGTGGCTTATCTGGATATCAAGGAGTCGCTGAGATCCCGATGGTTTTATGTTTACGCTTTTGTATTCGGTGGTTTGATGGGCCTCTTTTTTATCAGTGGAATAACCGATTCCGTAGTTATGGGCTTTAGTGGATTGAGTAGACTTCTTTTGGTTTTCATGCAGGTGACAATAGTAATCCTTCCTATTTTTATCCTTATAACTACGGTAAAATCCATATCTTCTGACAGGGAGAGCAATGTGCTGGAGTATTTTCTCTCTTTTCCGATATCATTGGGAGACTACTACTGGGGGAAGTTTCTCGGTCGCTTCTCTACTGTTTTTTTTCCGGTGATGCTGGCTCTGGTGATCGGTATAGCGTGGGGAGCGTACAAGGGTGGTGATATGCCTTGGAAAATGGTTTTTTTGTACTCTCTATTGATATTTTCCATGTGCGTGATGTTTCTGGGTGTCGCCTTTTTTATTTCCACATTTGTAAAATCCCATGATATCGCGCTTGGTCTATCTTTTGCCGTCTGGATCGTTCTGCTCGCTTTTATAGATATAGCTCTCATAGGAGTAATGATGCAAAATCGTTTTCCGGATGGATTGATAGTGGCTCTCGCGATGCTCAATCCACTCGAAGCGTTTCGCATAGGGGCAATATCTCTTTTTGATCCTGAGCTTACCGTGATAGGTCCTGTGGCCTACTATCTTCTCGATAGTCTGGGACATGGTTTTTTGTTGTTGTATTCTGTTATTTATCCTGTGCTGGTTGGTATGTTGTTTGCCGTGGTCGGTTTTGTGTTTTTTAGAAAGAAAGACATTCTTTGAAAGGAGTATCGAAATGAAAACCTTTATTGTATCGTTGATGGCCGTCCTGTTGTTATGGGGAGGTGACGAGAACGCCTCGGTATCTTTGTTCACCAATGCCATCGACCCGGTTTATGGCATACCTGTCGACAAATATCCCAGATTTTCGACTTATTTGATACTCAAAAGTGGAAAAAAAGTGCGTTTTTGCTGCGTGAAGGCGATGATGAATTTCTATTTTCATCCGGAAAAATACCCTTCGTTTCATGTGTCGAGTCGAAATGAAATCGACAAGATGTATGTCAAAGACTATCTCGATGGCAATACGATAGAAGCCCAAAAAGCGTGGTATGTGTTTGGCAGCAGACTTATGAGTCCCCATGGTGATGACCTTATACCCCTCGGAAGCAAAACCAGGGCAGAGCTTTTCGTAAAAAAATACGGCGGCAGTCGTATAATGACTATAAATAAATTTTCATTCGGACTTATCCGTTATCTGGATATGTAATTTGGATATAATGGTCAGGAAAATCTTTCATGTAGAACAGATCGAAAAAAAAAGGAGGAAAAAGAATGAGTATTTTCAGTTTTGTAAAGGATGCCGGCAAAAAATTGCTTGGACGAGGAGATGACAACGAAGCCATCAAAGAAGAGATCGAAAGCAGTTTCGGCGATATTCCCGTGCAAGGTCTCGTTGTAGAGGTGGATGACGGCAAAGTGGTGCTCGCCGGTGTCGCCAAAGATATTCCCACGAGGGAGAAGTGCATACTCATAGCGGGCAATGTCGAGGGTGTAGAGAGTGTAGATGCCGAGCAGCTGGTTTCTCCAGAGATAATAGAGGCCGAAAATGTCAGGGATTTGCCTGAACCGGTTTTCTATACCATCAAAAAGGGAGATTCTCTGTGGAAGATAGCATCGCATTTCTATAACGACGGCTCCAAATATACCGTCATATTCGAAGCCAACAGAGAGGTGATAAAAGATCCCGACAAAATCTACCCGAAGCAGACCATACGCATTCCCCAGATCGCCTGATCTCTCGATCGGGCGGGGCTATCGTTACACTTTTATCGCCCCGCCATCCCCAGCAGAGAAACCTATCGAGGAACCTTAACGGATCCGTTCCCGGTATAGACGGGTTTTTTGACCATTTTCTTTTTTATTTTTATTCCTTCTTTTTTGACCAGTTGTGCCGCCAAAGTGACAAAAGGTGTGTCGCATGAAGCCAGAGAGTCGTCATCGAAAGAGTGGTCAACGCATCTTTTTGCTTCGATTACGACTTTTGCCAGGGTTTTCGGATCTATTTTCGGTGAATCGACAACTATCTTCTCAGGATCGATTTTGCGCAAAAGCCGGTCGTCTCGTATCAGCATCGTGAAGGCAGTGGCTTTGATTTGGCCGATGATTTTGGGAAGTTCTTTTTTGGGATCGCCCATATCGCGAAGAGCGATTTTGATCTTCTGAAGAGAACGGACGCTGTAGCGTTTTTTGAAGATGAAACGGGGATCGGGCTCTTCGAAACCAGGAGTATGCGCTTCGTTATAGACATCCGCCGCCATGGCGTCGGTATCGACTCCCACATTGACCTCCTGCATCATCAACTCTTTCATGGAGCCGCCCTTGCCCTGTTTGTAACCGTCGAGCGCCGCCTTGATCTCCGCTTCACTCATGTTTTTGACGACGCGACTGACTCCCAGCGCCTTCTTTTCGAAATCCAGTCCGTGGCAGGAGACACAGCGATCCATGTCGGCCATGACGGATATAGGGAGGAGCAGAGCAGCACCGCACAGAAGAATTTTTTTCATAAAGCATGTCCTTTATTGTCTAATATTTTTGAACCATAATAGCGGATCTATGTTACAGAAGTGTTAAATAGACTAGAAAAGATCATTCGATTTGTCTAAAAAAATCGATTGAGATTTTAACACTTTTGTAACACTGTTATCTTACAATCTTGTGGACAAAACAGTTCAACCAAAGGAGCAGATGATGAAAAAAGGTTTAGTGTCCACGATTCTCGCGCTGGGGATAACAGGATTGATTTGGGCAGGTCAGGGAATGGGCATGCAAAATGGTCAAGGCATGGGACAGGGCAAAAAGATGCCCAAAAACTACAGGATGGTTCCAATGGCCAAGGCACAGATCCTGCAGGAGGGGCCGACAAAGATGTTTTGTCCCAAGTGCGGGATGACCCTGCCGATGTTCTATCGCACCAATCACGCGGCCAAAGTGGATGGCAAAATGGAGCAATTCTGCTCTATCCATTGTTTGGTGGAGGAGATGAATACAGGCAAAAAAATAAGTGATATTCAGGTGGTGGACAATACCACATTGAAGTTCATTCCTGTGGAAAAAGCCTGGTATGTTGTAGGCAGCTCCAAGCCGGGCACCATGTCCAAAGTGAGTAAATACGCGTTTGGCACAAAAGAGGCCGCCGAAAAATTCGCCGAAGAGTTTGGTGGCAAGGTTTTGCCTTATGTCAAAGTTCTGGAGATGGTCAAAGCCAACTTTGACAAAGAGGCGGCGATGATCACCAAACGTCAGGCCAAAGTGGCAAAAAAAGGCGAAATGATATACAAAAAGCTCTGTACTCCGATAGAGAAGAGATTCACTACCGCTGCCGAGGCCAAAGCCTATATAAAAGCCAACAATCTGTGTGGAGACCTCAAAGGCAAGCCTCTGCAGGCTGTGGGACTGTATCTCAAAAGCAGATAAGTAATCAGACCGGGCATCCAGAGCGGGGCCTGTGCTGCGCGGAGGGTTCGCGTTTTTTGATAAAATTGCTTTGGAAAGCGCGGGGAAGAGATGGAGAGGAATTAATTAATGATACGTTCTGTTTTTGTTTTTATATTTTTGATGGTTGT
The DNA here is from genome assembly GCA_964650685.1 of uncultured Nitratifractor sp. GTDB lineage: Bacteria > Campylobacterota > Campylobacteria > Campylobacterales > Sulfurovaceae > Nitratifractor. Next base: position 349 of record CAZYUW010000022.1, on the reverse strand, counting down.
TGCGGCAGATGGAAAAGTGTCGGCAGCCAAATATGCCAGACTTGTGGCAAAGGGAGAGGGGATAGCATTGAAACTGTGTCGGCAGGATAAGCTGCCAAAAGCAGGATCAAGTGACTCTATGGATGCGATCTCTGAAGCTGTCAGAGCCTCCGGTGCATGTCCGCCTCTTGACCGGAAAAAGATGGAGGCGCTTGTTTTTTTTCTGAAAGCCGGCGGATCGGTTGCCAGTGTCGGCAGCAATGGACACTCCTTAGATGTTCCCAAAGGTGCCAAATGTCCTGTATGCGGAATGTTCGTGGGCAAATACCCCAAGTGGGCCGCCGAAATGAGGGTAGAGGGCAGGAGATAC
>CAZYUW010000021.1:0-11552 GCA_964650685.1 uncultured Nitratifractor sp. | reverse complement strand
GACTGGGGTATTCCAGGAAGGAGCTCGATCTGATCAGAAATATGTCGCTCGAAGATCTCAACTCTTTCATAAAAGCGCATCCGGAGATTTCGGACATCAGTTGGTCGATAGTGACCAGAGAGAAGCGACAGTAGAGATCGTTTCGTCAGTATCGGTTCCGTATCTGTCGAGCTGTGTCAAAAGCCTGAAAAGGTGGAAAGATACAGCGAAGTTGCCATAAATTATTCGTCTTTGCCATCGAGGCGTATTGGGAAGACCTGAAGTATTTGCCGGGAACAAAGACATTTTCGCAAAATATGGGATACTCAATGCAAAAAATGGATAAAATGAGATATGAGGATATGCTGGCCAAGCACGCAAAGGTTCCGGTATTTACCATCGACTCCACAAAACCGGTTGTAAAATATTTTTGAGCGATTTTAAAGGCGAAAAAGTCATGCTGCTGATATGGATTTCGTGGCGTTCCCACTTCAGAAAGGTGATAAAAAAACTGAAAAACGAATACCCCGAATACAGGAACAGCGAAGACAAAATCTTATCGGTATCTCCGGACAAGATAGAAAACCGAAAAAAAAGAGCCTCTGACAAAAGTGCGGAGGAGATATGTAGGAAGTTGCTGTTTTATGCAGGATGGGTAGATGATAGTTTCTCCAGAAAGCATCCTGTTTCCAGAGTTCCGACATTGCCGACGACAGACAGGTACTTTAAACTTAAACTTCCTGAAAAGATATCTTTAGAGAGATATCTTCGCGGAAGTTATATTCGACACTTGAGACCGTGATGGCCGCAAAAACGACATTTTTCATCTTTTTGATATTTCTGTTGATGTTCCCGCGCCTCTCTCCCTACAATGTATCTCATGTGGTTTGGCACTCCACAGGAGAGCGGCTTTTTGGCATGTACCATTTCGTGGTTTCGCAGGCACTGGGGATTGTGCACGAAGCCGGTCATGGAGTGTGCTATCTTCTTCCGTGCCCAAAACCGGTTATGGTGGCTGCCGGGACCGTTTTTCAGCTTGGGTTGCCTCTATGGATAGCGATGTATTATCGAAAGCGTTCCCAGAAAATGCCATATGCGATTGCGCTCTTCGTGACCGGTTTTTCGCTCCAGTATACGGCATGGTATCTCTCTACGGCGCACGAAGGGCTGTTTTTGCCTGCTTCGAAATCGTTTCTCGGCGTAGATTCGTATCACGATTTCGCCTATCTGCTGGGTATGGTTGGCATGATCTCCTATGACGGTGTGATTTCCGCGCTCCTCAAAGCTATGGCCTATGGGTTGATGATCTGGGCGGTTATCGTGATGTATCTCGAGGCGTTTTCGTCAGACGATTACAAAGCCAGGCGTTGAGCGTCAAACACCTCACGCCACACCCATGGGCTTTGGCGCTGGATATCCACCGCAGGTTCCCCTGATCGGGTGTGCCTGTTTTTCAGCTTCGTATTTCGTATATAGAACGGGATTTTGCATCAGATGTTGGATTCCAAGTACTGTATTTGAAGAAAGCGACCTGTTCGAGATCACCATTCAAACACTACCACGCCTCTTTGGAGTGTGAAACACACGCCCGCTGTTTCCCGCTCGTCAGAATCTCGGAAAAGACAACAAAAAGGCTATTCTACCCATATGATCTCAAGGTATCTGGTATATCGCGCTTTACGGTAAATGCAGCAAAAGAGGTGATTCCGAGAAGCGGAAAGTGGGTTGTGGTTATCACCTTTCTCAGGATATGGGCCGAAAACATCTTGTGAAGTTTTTTTGCGAAAACTTGAAAGTTTTGCGTAGGGATTTAAGCAAAATTTTCAGAGATGAAATTGCGCCATGGATAAAATCCAGATAATAGCTGGCTATTCAGTTAGTGTTGTTTTTGATATCTTTGGCGATGGCCTTTAGCTCCAAAGCCCGTTTTTTAGTCTCGGTCGTTCTACATCCAAATACAATAACACTTTCTGCGGAGCCGCCTCTCATCGGATATCCTTCGAATCTGCATTTTTTGTCGCGATAGACAATCCATGCGCGCTGGGCTTCTCTAAGATATTTCCGTTCTCCTGGATCGTTCCTGAAATGACGCATGATCTCTTTGTAGTATTGATTCAGGATTTTATCGTAGTATGAGTATTCTTTGTCTATACATGAAATTTCGTCTGCGGTCGAACCTGCTTTGTCGTAACATGTCTGGAAACCCGGTTCCGCAGCCCCCAGCATATACACTCCCGCCAATATAAAAAATGCGATCTTTTCAATCACCACACCCCCCTTTTTTTTCTTCACTCGCGGTTTTTGCCGAAAGTATGGTATTTTGTATCTATTTTATCATTATTGTTGTGATTTTGTATATATAGTTGGCACGATCATCATCACGATTGCAGCCTGTTGCAAATTCAAATGATATAGCGTTTTTGAAACAGCTTTGGGGGGGGTGTTTGCTGGCGTTGTCGTTTATGGGTTTGAAAGGTCTTGAGGTCGAAACAACCACACTTGTCTGACCAAAGATCACGGAAGAACGATATCGCACAAACATCATGAAGTATCTGTGTCGCTCCCCCTCTTGTGTCACACAATTAATTCTCTATGCCTCCGTGCGCCTCATCTGGACACTCTCCTGTTGTTGCCAATGTCAAATCTTACTTTTCGAAAAGCTCCACAATCGCATTTTTTCCATCAAAGATATCCATTATAATCTCGGCTTTCGAACCTTTTGGCTGCGAATTGTTTGATATATTGTGATGATATCATCCCATGTTCTTTCAATGCTCTTGTATTGTATCCTGTGCGGTCGGGATGAGGGTTGATATATTGGTGCAACGATAGAATAAAGAGATAATACTAAATTTTCTCACTAAGCCAAAATTATACGATACTATCGTATAACTTCTAAAGATTTTATACGATAGGAAATAGTTTGGAAGCAATCTTGTACAAATTGAACCCCTGGTGGGAGGGAGAATACCGCTTCGATGGGATTCGCAGGGACAAATATCTCGATAGATTGCGGGGATGGCTGGGCAATCGGGATATTGTCTTTTTGACTGGATTGCGTCGGGTGGGTAAGACTTCGATCCTCAAGACTCTCATCGATATTTTGATCCATGAAGAGCAGATCGATCCGAAGCATCTGTTTTATGTCAGCCTCGATCTCTACGCGCTCGATGAGATGAGCATCAGTGAGATCGTCACGGCGTACCGGAAACTCCACAAGCTCCCCTCGGCTCAAAAAGTCTATCTCTTTTTTGACGAAGTGACCGCCAAGCCGTCGTATCGTCAAGAGTTGAAAAATTTTTACGATCTCGAAAATGTCAAAATCTTCGCTTCGAGCTCTTCGGCATCGTTGTTCAAAGACAGCCATGCCTATCTGACCGGCCGACAGCGGATGCTGGAGGTGATGCCGTTGGATTTTGATGAGTATTTGCTGTTTCGCGATGTGCAGATCAAGCAGGCCGATGGCCACTTGCGCGACAGCTATTTCGAGGAGTATATGCAAGATGGCGGTATGCCCGAATATGTCCTGACAGGTGATGTGACCTATCTGCAAAATCTCATCGACAACATCATTGCCAAAGATATCATTGCCCACCACAACCTGCGCAGCAACCACACCATCAAAGCCTGCTTCAAGCTCTTGATGGAGCGCAGCGGCAAGCAGTTGAGTTTCAACAAAATCGCTTCGATCCTGGAGATAAGTGTCGATACGGCCAAACGGTATTTTCACTATTTCGAAGAGACCTATCTGATCTACAGCATTGAAAAATGCGGCAAACTCAACGAGCAGATCAAGAGCGCACGCAAAATATACGCTTCGGATGTAGGGATGCGCAATGTCATCACCGGTTATCGCGACAAGGGAGCTATCTATGAGAATCTCGTTTTTCTCAAGATCAAAGATCTGCGACCGTGCTACCTCTATGTCGATGGGGTAGAGATCGATTTTGTCACCGAAAACAATGTTTTGATCGAAGCCAAACTCAACGCAACCCTCAACCCAAAGCAGCAAAAACTGTTCGATGCCTTTGAAGCCAGAGCCAAATATGTCGCCAATGGCCTGGCGGGATTGATGGAGCTGGACGCAGTGATGGGGCGTGCTGATTGAGTTGGCGAAATTTAAGGGTATGGATAAATTTGGCAGGTCTGTAACTACCTCCTCTGTTTTGCACACCTACACTACTGGCCGAAGGTGTGCTTTGCGCTGTGGTGCCGAGTGCTTCCGTATGTTGTGATTTGGGCGACAGGAGCTAAATATTTTACTTTCGCTTTTCGAAAAAATTGAGTCATGCCTCTATATGGCGGTCAAGCAAAAGAGGATATAATTACAAAAATGCGATATGGAGACTATGATGAAAAGTCTTTGGCTGATTGCTTGCTGCGCAGTATTTGTTTTTGGTGGAGTTACCGACAAGGCATACAAAGAGTATAAAGCCAAACACTACGAAAAAGCGTTTGCATTGTATCAAAAAGCCTACAATCAAGGAGATCGAAAAGCCATTTACAATCTCGCAACATTTTACGACAAGGGCATAGGTACGAAAAAAGATAGAAAAAGAGCCATAAAGCTGTATCAGGAGTTTATTGATACGGCAAGCAACAAGATTTATAGCGGCGCTATATGCGTAGATGATCTAAAAAAGTACTATGTAATCGCTTTGAAAAAATTGATAGAGTATCAAAAAGATAGCCACTATAAAGAGCTCTTGGATATTCTGAATCAAAATTGTCAAAGAGAAAATGACTTTATACAAAAGTGTCCATATGCCAAAGTGGTAGCTCCAGGGGATAGATACAATCTGACAAGTATAGATTGTGTGCTTTATAAAAAGTATCCCAAAAATCTAAAAAAATTTTTTCACTATCAAAGACTCCTGAGAAGCGTAAAGGATAGTTCGTCATCGCAATACAATAAATACACCAAAAAAATAGATTTCTATATCGATCCCATCATAAAATATTATCTAAGGAAAGAGATAGAGTGCATCAAAAAGGCCAATCTGGTTGGCGATATAGTAAAATGCGAAGCCGCCTATCTTGGTAAAAGAGATGATATTTTATCTGAATCGAACATAGAGAACTTCGCAGATTCCAGAGAACTTTTTTCCAGTGAAGAAGAGAAAGAAAAACGCAAAAGACATGAGCGACAAAAGGCAACCGAAAAAGAAAAACAAGAGCTTATAGATAGAATAAAATCTTGTTTATAGTACAAATATGAATGATAGAAGAGCTCGCGAACCAGGATGCCAAAACGGCTTCGTAGCCTGTCGGCAGCGCTTCTCTTGCCTGCTTCTTGTTTCCTAAGAGGATGGGACTTTCATAGAGTGTGATTATGTATCGTTTCGATCACCCCATATTATCGCAGGTCATGTGAAGCGGAGATAGCTCCTGAATTAAATACAAGAATGTTTCAATATAAAATTTTCTATATAGAGTGAAATAAGTTACTTCAGGCGACACAAAAGTTTGAACAGTCCCTTTGATTTTTCTTCTACTATTATTGAGACTAAAATCAGGTTGAAAAAATTCAGTCATAGCTTTTTGTTTATTTATATAAAGGCTATTCTCAGCACATGATCGCTAAAGTATTGGGCATATCACAGTCAGCAGTGAGTAGGGTTGATCAAAAGGAGCAAGAGGTGAGTTATCATTATCACCTGACACTTTTTGCTTTTTCGGTCATCCCTTAATTTATCTTGCATCTTAGTATATTTATTTTCAAAAGACTTTTATCCCATTTGGCAGTAGGTAATTCTAAATATGCAGTTATAGATTTATGAGATACAAAACTAGGCGTTTTTTGAAAAAAAGTTTTTTAAAAACGATATGTTCCAATGTTCTGAAACTCAATATAATATCTAAACCCAAAAAGGGCAGCATCAAATGGAACATGCATTGAAATCTTGTGTTTTGATTGAGATCGAAGTAGCAACCACAGGCCAATTGAGAGTAATTTAAAAAGGACAATCAGTGTTTTACACTAAAACGGCAAAAGTAATATCCGTGATACTTTTATTCATGGGGATTATGAGGGTGTTTATGGGGGTGATAGTGGCTTCCAGTGAAGATCCTGTAACAAATGCGGCACTGTATCTGGGAAACAGCAATAGTGGAGAAGCTGTCAATGAAGGACTTTTGGTCTTTTTCGTCTCTATTGTTTTGGGGGTTTTGACCGAAATGAGTACGAATTTGAATAACAAAGTATGAAGCGAGGAAGATAATGAAAGGCAAGATCCTCTATCTTGATCTCGAAATCAGTAGTAGTGGAAAGATTGGAGAGATCGGATTAGTAACAGGGGAGCGTGCCTTGCGCACTGTTTCCATAGAGGAGGCGAAATCTTTCATCTGGGAAGATCGGGAGAAGATCGAATATCTTGCCGGACACAATCTTGTCGACTTCGACTTGGGCTATTTGCAGAAAAGCTCTCTCTGGCCTCTCCTGGAGGAGGTTCCACTAATCGATACTCTTCCGATTTCTCTGTTGCTTTTCAATGAAAAGAGTTTTCACCGCCTCCCCAAACGCTATAAAAACGAAGACGATTTCCGCAACGATCCCCTCAAGGATGCTCAGCTTACCAGACAGCTTCATCTTCAGGCTATAGAGCGTTTCTTTTCTCTGGAACACGATCTGCAAAACCTTTTTTATACACTGTTGCGTAAAGAAGAGAAGTTTAGTGGCTTTTTCAGAGCACTGTCAACTGGATTGGAGAGCCTCGATCGTTTTACATTGCTCTCACTGATCCAAGAGGGATATGGAGAATTACTCCAGGATTTCACCCTGTTGGAAAAGACAATTGAAAGTCGTCCTATAGAGCTCGCCTATATCCTGGCATTGTTGACCCCTGTCATAGAAGCGAAATCCCCTCCACCGAAAATTCTCTACGATTATCCAGGTCTACCGGCACTGCAAAAGAGATTAACTCTTCCGGATAGTGTCGATTCGTCGATATTGACAGAGTTTAGCGAGTCAGTATTTGGATTTGGCGGTTTCCGTGAGTTTCAACGTCTCGAAGCTACGTTGGATACAGGAACTACTCTTTCGCAACGGGAGATCGTAGAAGCAGCTTTGTACGAGGAGTCATTCCTTGCGGTTTTGCCAACAGGCGGAGGGAAGACTTTCACTTTCTGGTTACCGGCGCTATATCGTGCCAAGCATATTAAAGGACTGACGGTCGTCATCTCTCCGCTCCAGGCTCTTATGCGTGATCATATAGAAAGTTTTCATCGTCAGGTGGCCAATTACAGTGCTGTCGCTATCAGTGGTTATCAGACTTCACCCGAACGGGCTGATGCCATCGAGCAAGTGGTCAATGGCCGGGCCGACATCCTCTATATCGCCCCGGAGAGTCTCCGTTCCGAAACGATTTTCAAGATACTTAAAAACCGTCTGATCGACCGTTTCGTTGTAGATGAAGCGCATTGTCTTTCCACATGGGGACATGATTTTCGGCACGACTACTTCTATATTGCCGACTTCATTAAGGATTTGCTGGCAGAGCAGCCCTGGCAGGAGCGAATACCTGTTTCCTGCTTCACCGCAACTGCCAAGCCGGATGTGGTTGAAGATATTACGCGATATTTTGAGGAGCAGCTGGGACTGGAGATGGGGCGATACCTTGCCAGGCCAGAGCGGACAAATCTCCTTTACGATTCGATATCGGCAGAGAAAGCCGATGAGAAGTACCTGCGTCTTCTGGAGATTCTCAATAGTCGCCAAGGGCCGGCTCTAATCTATATTCCCACCTCGACACATCAATGTGATGAGATAGCCGAGAAGCTTACCCGAGACCTCACCCCCAGGCAGGTAAAAGCTTTTCATTCTCATTTGGATCCGGAGATTAAACGGGAGATTCTGCGGGGATATCTGGAGAATGAGATTGATATAGTGGTTGCTACTACAGCATTCGGTATGGGAGTGGACAAACCGGACATTCAGACTGTCATTCATTACGAAATCTCTAATTCTCTGGAAAACTATGCTCAGGAAGCGGGGCGTGGTGCCAGGGATAAATCGCTGGAGGCTTACTGTCCCATTCTCTATAGTGAACGAGATCTCGATAAACACTTCTCCACCCTCAATCGCACTCGCCTCTCGGCCAACGAGGTCAACGCTATTTTTCAGGTTCTTCGGAAACTTCCGACAGACCATGTGCTGCTCAGTAGTCGTGAAATCGCTCAATTAGCCGGATGGGATACAGAAGGAGAGGATGAGAGTTGGGATGTCAAGGTCAAGACAGCTCTGTTGGAGCTGGAGCGGGAAGGGTATTTGGAGCGGAACCGCAACAAGGTGCGTTTTTTTGCCGATGCGGTAACGCGAAATGCTTTCGAGAAACTGGAAAAGATCAAGGCAGAAAAAGATCTTGACGAATTAGAATATCGCACGCTCAGCCGGATTTTGCATTCCCTTATGGGTCGAGGGAAACCTGCTGCCAGCCAGATAGACGAGATAGCGATTATTCTAGATCTGTCGCGGGAGGATATCGCCGAGGGGATCTGGAAGCTTAAAGAGTACGATATTGTAGAAGATGCTCAAGAAATGAGATTGACTCTATTTAAAACGAGTACTTCGCGTTTCGAGAAAGTTCAGGTAATTGAGAAGATTTTGTTGGAATATTTTATTTCTCTTTCGGAAGGAGCTCTGACGCTACGCTCACTCAATGAGATGCTGATTGAACGCGGAGCACTTGATGAGAGCGACAATGAGACCGATACGATCCGGAAGCTGTTGCAAAACTGGCGTCGAAAAGGGACCTTTCGTTTTCACCGTATAGATCGCCAGAACGATGTATGGAGTTATAAACTTCTCGATATCCCAAAGCTGAGAAAAGGAGTTGTGATTAGACTGGATCTGGCGGAGCGACTCATGGTCCAGATTCACAAAAATGCGGTTTTTGAAAAAGGAAAGGCGGTCGTTGATTTTTCGATGCTCGATCTGAAAAAAGCTTTGGAGCGTCCTGTCAAATGGATTGACAAAACCCTCCTTTTTCTTCACGAAAATCGCGTACTTGAGCTTGGGCAGGGGCGTTTCATCTACTATGCGCCGATGCAGATCGAAAAGACCGGAAAGTTTGCCTATAAACGACGCTACACTAAATTGGAGTACGCCAAGCGACTCAAAGCTTACTATACTCGGAAAGGTGAAGCTATTCATATCATCGGGGAGTACGCTGCGCGGATGGGCCGCAATCCCGGCGATGCGGTTCGATTTCTTGGTGATTATTTCACGATGCCATATCTGAATTTCAAACGTCGCTACAAACTGCTGAAAGAGGAGCTGGCCCGTCCAATGACAAAGCGTCGGTACGAACGAATATTCGGTTCTCTATCCGAGACCCAGAGGGAGATCATAGAGGACAACGAACACGATGCCATAATGGTTCTTGCGGGGCCTGGCAGCGGGAAGACCAAGGTTCTGGTCCACAAGATCGCATCCCTGATACTTAAAGAGGATGTCAAACCCGATCAGTTCATGATGTTGACTTTTTCCCATGCAGCAGTGATGGAGTTTCGCAGGCGCCTCTACGATCTGATAGGTGAGATGGCCCGGGATGTGGAAATTCGTACCTTTCACGGTTTCGCTCTCCAGACTGTGGGAAGGCGTATCACCGAAGAGAACAGCGATTTGCTTCATAATGTGGTAGAAGAGGCGGCAAAGCAGATCGAGTCTGGTGCGGCGCATCCTCCTTTCAAAAGTGTTCTGATGCTCGACGAGTTTCAGGATATCAACGCCGCATCATATCGTCTAGTCCGTGCCCTGTACGACTATCAGGAAGGAAACATGCGTCTTATCGCTGTTGGGGACGATGACCAGTGCATTATGCAGAGTGTCAATGGGGCTGATGTGGCCTTTTTTGGACATTATGAAAAGGATTTTGCAGGCGAAGGTGGATTTTGGCGTTACCATCTGACAGTCAACTATCGCTCTACCCCCTCTATAGTTGCGGTTGCAGGGCGGATCATCGAGCCGCTTCACACTCGTCTCAAAGAGATGCCCATAACTGCCTGGGAAAGCGGGGAAGACTCTCCGGTAATATTCCACCTCTGTCGATCACCCCATCTGGTCAGTGCTGCGACGGATATTTTGGGTGGCTCCATCGCCGCCGATGGAATATCTACCGCCATCCTGGCATATACCAACCGGGAAGTTGGTGCACTCCATGCTCTTCTCGACGAAGCAGGGATTCGGGCTGAATATCTCGTCGGAAGACAGGGGTATCAACTCAAAAATATACAGGAGCTTTTTGTGTTTACCAGAGAGCTTCACAGTAATACAGGAGAGAGCACGAGGTTGACACCCATGTTGCTGGAGAGGGTGTTGGAGCGAGTGGTACGGCGTTTTGGTCATTCTCTGAGCATCCCTCTGCTGGAGCATATTGTGGAAGGATATGTGGAACAATATGAGGTGAGTTATCTATCCCTCTGGGATAGCTGGATCGAAGAGATAGATTTCGATGAGTTCGAGCCTTCTGCCAAAACTCTTATTTCTACAATGCATAAATCCAAAGGCAGGGAGTTTGAAAGAACAGGGGTGCTGATTCCCAAACGAAGTTCATCTGATGACGAATGGCTTCGTCTCCTTTATGTTGCCGTTACAAGAGCCAAAAAGCATCTTGTTCTAATAAGCGATGATGTCGCCCTCGCCGAACGGTTGGAGAGTCGATCATGGTTTCGCCGTGGACCTTTGCGGATTATTCGGCAAGAGAAGCTCTATAAGCCAGCTCCACTCGAAGTACGCTTCATGAGTCTTCGGGATGTTTTTCTCGGAGTCTCCTATTATTCCGCTTTGCGACCGGAAGAGGCACCGGTGGCTGGGGATCGGTGTGAAATGAAAAAGGTTGCCGGACTTTATTATCTGTTCTATAACAATAGAAAGGTAGAGCGCCTATCCAAAAGCTTTTCTCATACCCTTGATACAATTTTTGCCGAGGGATGGAAGCTCCGGGAAGCCATTGTCGACAATGTGGTGATGTGGAGGGATCGAGAACGGGATCTTTGGTTTCCTCATGTTTTGGCCAAACTGGTTTTTGAAAAATAAAAATCGGTTAAGAGATCCCATACTTTAGCCGCTGTGTGTTAATATTGTCCAAAAAGAGGGGTTAGGCGGATGGGAGAAGATGAGAGCAGGAGACTTTTTGGCAGGCTCAAGATCCGCACACTGCTGGATCTGGCACTCATAGTACCCTCGTCGTATCCCGAATTTAAATCCATAGTGGTGATGAGGAGCGTTTTTTGGTTTTCGGAAAAATTGAGACACGCCACTATGCGGCGATCGTCACTTATAGAGGAGAGGCGTTGCGGATTATTTCCGTACGGCGATCACGCAAAAAGGAGATAGAATACTATGAAAGCAACCGATCTGGATAAGATATTTGATGAAGGACAGGAAGAGGTTTTGCAATATTTTGATACCACGACTGTCATTCGTCCCAGTCGTCGATATGACGAAACCCCCAAGCGCATCAACATCGATTTCCCGAAATGGATGATTGATCGCATGGATGAAGAGGCGCGTCACATCGGCGTGAGTTGTCAGGCAATCATAAAAACATGGATGGCGGAGAAACTGCGCGAAC
>CAZYUW010000020.1:0-6165 GCA_964650685.1 uncultured Nitratifractor sp. | reverse complement strand
TAAAGTTTTGACAATGTTGTCGTTTGTAGTGATGACGGTTGGCAGTGGCGGTATAGCACTGCCTGAAAGTTTCGAGGCCGATTTTGTGCAGAAAGTAAGCAGCAGCAAGAAAACTATAGTATACAAAGGCAGGATCCATATGAGTGGACGAAAAAAATTCAGATGGACATATCTCTCGCCTACCAGGAAGGATGTATGCAGTGACGGTAAAAGGATAGTCGTAGTCGATCACGATCTGGAGCAGATATCTATATACGGTATGGACAAGGAGCTCGATATGGCGTCCATACTGTCGAAGGCAAGGCACCACAAAGGGAGACTATATGTGGCCAGATATAGAAACAGAAACTATACTGTTGCTCTGGACGCGAAGAAACATTTGGAGCAGATAGCCTACAGGGACGAGCTGGACAATATCGTAAATATACATTTTTATAAGATCAAATACGGCAAAAAGGAGCTGCCCGCTTCGATTATGAAGTGCAAAATGCCTGATAGTTATGATACAATCGAAGGTTAAGCGGTGTATGAGTTTTTAGCAAACTACAATATCGATGCGATGGTATTTGGTGCTATCGTATCGTCTATAGTTCTCGCGTTCATACTATTGGTGATCATATTTTCTCTGCGGATGAGAACATACCAGGGTAGAGTATCCGAGATGAGGGATCGTATATCCGAAAGCGAAAAAGAGAGAGATAGACTCAGGAGCGAGTGCACGGCTCTTCAGGTGGAGAACGCCTCGTTGAAACAGGAGATAAGCGGATACGAAAATATGAAAGATCGCTATGAAAAGGCCAGGTCTGAAAGCGAGGAAGAGTTGCATTCGACAACTGTCAGGCTGGAGAAATGCAAAGAGGATATTTTGCGTCTGGAGCGTGAAAAGAGTGAGCTGGAAGCCAATCTGCACAACTCTCTTGAAAACCTGACAAAAGCTGAAAACGAGATTGAGAGCCTCAAAAAGAGAAACGAGTTCTGGGTGGAACAGATATCGGAACTCAGAACGAAACACGATGCGCTCAAACTTCAGTTGAACAGACTGGAAAAGAGCATGAAAGCGTAATTACGAACAAGGTGTAGCCTATGGATTTTCAATTGGACAGTTTTGGTATTATCAGTGATAAACTCCGACTGAAAATGGAGGAGTATGGAGAGGTGGTAAGTTTCGCCAAAGGCGACACCGTATTCGATTACGATGTAACATTGAAATATTTTTTTATCGTTTTGAGCGGTAAAGTCAAGATATTTCAGATGAATATCTCAAGTGGCAAGGAGCAGACCATCTATCTGCTGGGTAGAGGCGATATGTACGATACGGTTGTGCTGCTCGATGGTGAACCTCACGATGTGATGTGTGAAGTACTTGAGAGCGGCGAGGCACTGAAGCTCCCCATAGGCATGGTTAGAGAGTGGATGTACGACTTTCCGGCTTTTGGAGAGATAGTGTTGAGGTATATAGCGAAACAGGTGCGCCATACGGAAGAGCTCGCGGCCGATCTGACCCTGCTGGATACCAAAGAGAGGCTTATTAAGCTGATAGTGCAAAATCTTCAAAGAAGCAAAATCACCGGCAAAAACATGCTGGAGAACCTCTCCAGAACCGAAATAGCCAACCTGATAGGTACGGTAAGACATGTAGTGGACAGACATATCAAGCAGTTGAAAGAGGAAGGGATCATGGAGAGCGGGAGACGGAAGCTGATGCTCAAAGATATGGAGAAGCTCAAAGAGAAGATAGACAGTGTTCTTTAGGTTGGCTTAGTGAATACCGCTTGGAAGAGGCACGGAATTTGAGTTGGATTTTTTGTAGAATTGAATTCCAAAGCGTAATTTAAGAGCCGGAAGGTATGATGCCCGAAAAAATATGGATATTGCGATGAAGAGATTGAGTGAAATTCTATTTTCTGTCAAAACTACACTGTTTTTACTGGCTATACTGGGTATCGGTGCGGCGGTAGCTACCTTTCTGGAGAATGACTACGGGACTTCTACCGCGAGAGTTCTGGTGTACTACAGCTGCTGGTACGAGGGAACGATGTTGCTTGCGGGCGTCAACCTCGCCGGAGTGATCTTCAGGTACAGGATGTGGTCCGCGCCTCCCAGATTTCTGTTCCATCTGGCTTTTCTGGTGATTTTGGCCGGATCGGCTATAACCCACTTTTTTGGTCAGGAGGGCATCCTGCATATCAGGGAGGGTGCCAAAGAGAAAAGTATGCTCAGTATGGAGCCCTATCTGCAGGTAGATGTAAAAAGAAACGGAAAGAGTTTCCACGCGGAGTTCCAGAAAGATTTTTCCGCTATAGGGAACAATAGATTTACCGAAGAGTTTGGAGTGGGGAACAGAAAGATCGTATTGGATTTTCTGGGTTACGACTACTTCAAGAAGGGATCTTCCGGGATTGGAGTATTGAGATTGAATCTCTGTCTGGACAATGAGTGCAAGGATATAGCTCTGCCTGGACAAAGAGGGGCCAAAGGTGTACAAAAACACATCAAGCTGGGTGATGCGGATATCGATGTTGTGTTTGGTTCGAAAACGATAGATCTTCCTTTCGAGATAAAACTCAGGGATTTCCAACTGGAGAGATATCCGGGAAGTATGGCTCCCTCATCTTATGCCAGTGAAGTAACGGTAGTGGATAGCGGCAAAAGTTTCGACTACAGGATATTTATGAACCACACTCTCGATTACAGAGGATATAAATTTTTTCAGAGCTCTTACGATACCGATGAAAAGGGTACGATATTGAGTGTGAACGACGATCCGGGCAAATGGCCCACATATCTTGGATATTTTCTTTTGGCTCTTGGTCTGTTGTGGAATCTGTTCGATCCCAAATCCAGATTTGGAAAACTGGTCAGCTTTCTCGGTAGTGGGGCGAATGTGATGCTGCCTGTTTTGCTCTTCTCTCTTTCGACATCACTTTTCGCGTCTGGTCAGGCCGAAAAGTTCGAGAACTATGTCGCGGAATACGCCAAAGAGTCGCTGGCAGTATCGGATGCGTTTGGCAAATTGATAGTTCAGGCTCCGATGGGGCGCATGGAGCCGATAAATACCCTCAATACACAGCTGCTGTACAAAATACACGGTTCGACATCGTTTAAGGGAATGAATCAGGATCAGGTGATGCTGGGGATGTTCAGTAGACCCGAGCTATGGAGAGATGCAAGGTTGATCAAGATCAAATCTCCGAAACTGAAAAAGATTCTGAATATACCCCCCGACAGGAAATATATATCTTTTGGAGATATTTTCAAGGATGGAAAATATGTACTGAAAAAGCATGTTGAAGAGTCCAATCGCATCAGTCCTTCAAGTAGAGGTACTTTCGAGAGAGAGGTGATCGCGCTTGACGAAAAGCTCAATGTGATATATATGGTTTTTACCGGCAGGGTCTACAGGATTTTCCCTTTGCAGAAAGATCCTTCCCGCAGATGGTATTCCCCTGATGAGGCATTCGGTATATTCAAAGGCATACAGAAAAAGGCCGTGCAATACATGACTGTCGGTCTGATAGAATCTGTCGACTCGAAAAAGTGGGATACGGCTATGGAGATGCTCAAAAACATGAGGAATTTTCAGTACAAATACGGTGCCGACATCATACCTCCCTCCACAAAAGTCAAAGCCGAACTGCTATACAACAGACTGCATATATTTCCCAGATTTGTGCCTCTATATCTGCTGACCGGCCTGATTTTGCTGGTCGTGGGTTTTGCCGAGATCATCAAAAAGAATCCAAATCGATATTTCGAAAGATTCAGAAAAATCTCGTGGTTTTTACTGCTGGCATATTTCGCGCTGCACACTTTCGGACTGGGGCTCAGGTGGTATGTAAGTGGTCACGCTCCCTGGAGTGACGCCTATGAGTCTCTTCTGTATATCTCATGGTCTTCTCTACTTGCCGGCCTCATATTTTTTCGTCGTTCGTCACTGGTGCTCGCGGCTACGGTTCTAATCGCCGGCATATTCGTATTTACCGCCCATTTGAGCAATATCAATCCACAGATAACCAACCTCGTGCCGGTTCTGAAATCGTACTG
Organism: uncultured Nitratifractor sp.; assembly: GCA_964650685.1. Classification (GTDB taxonomy): domain Bacteria; phylum Campylobacterota; class Campylobacteria; order Campylobacterales; family Sulfurovaceae; genus Nitratifractor. The sequence goes on along the minus strand of CAZYUW010000020.1, from coordinate 2,121 downwards.
GCTGACAATCCATGTTTCTGTCATTACAGCCAGTTATGGGTTTTTGGGACTTGGTGCTCTGCTGGGCTATATCGTGCTTTTGCTTTTCGTGCTCAGATCCTCAAGTAGAGAGCATGTAGATCGAGTGATATACAGACTCGTGGCCGTTATCGAAGCATCCTTGATTATCGGTCTTTCCATGTTGACGATAGGAAACTTCATAGGCGGAGTATGGGCCAACGAGTCGTGGGGGCGCTATTGGGGGTGGGATCCCAAGGAGACATGGGCGTATATATCCATAATCGTCTACACGATCGTGCTTCATTTGAGACTCATATCCAGACTGGACAGGCCCTTTGTTTTGGCCGTAGCGTCTTTTGTGGCTTTCGCATCCATACTTATGACCTATTTCGGAGTCAATTTCTATTTGAGCGGAATGCACTCTTACGCTACGGGAGATCCGGTGCCGATACCCGCATGGGTCTGGTGGGTGACAGGTATTGGAGCGGCCACGATAGCCGCCGCCTGGCCCAGAAGAGATCTGCCGAGAATCAGACTGGCCAACACAAAAGCATCCAGAAAGAATGATTCCGTCGGTCGATAGAGAGCGCCTCAAAGAGTTGCTGGACAGGGAGGTAGCCCGACGCGACAACAGTGATGAGTTGTCATACGATAGACCCGATCCGCTGCTCATAGCTTCAAGACATGCTGACGAGAGAGTCGCTCTCGTATGCGCCCTGTTTGCCTATGGAAACGCTCTGCAGATAGTTGGATTTCTCGAAAAGTTGGATTTTTCTCTGTTAGAGAGCAGTGAGGATCGTATCGAAAAAACCTGCAGAGGGCTTTACTATCGCTTTCAAAATGAAAAAGATATAGCTGCTCTGTTGATAGCGCTCAGGAGGCTCTCTTTCGAGGACAGTCTCGAAAACATTTTCAAAAGCGCCTACAAACCTGGTTCGGACATCAGGCCTGCTTTGTGGTCTATCATAGGCAAAATACGATCCCTCAACCCTTATCGAAGCAGAGGGTACGATTTTCTTACGGGCAGGATTCCTTCTGTACCTGATAGAAGCGGTCCATTCAAGAGATATATGATGTATTTCAGGTGGATGATCAGAAAAAACAGATTGGATATGGGGTTGTGGAGCGGTGTGGATCCTGCAGATCTTATTATCCCGCTCGATACCCATACCCACAAAGTATCTCTTTCCCTTGGGCTTATGAAGAGGAAAAGCTACGATATGAAAGCCGCTATGGAGTTGACCGAAAATCTCAAGAGTTTCGATCCCGCCGATCCACTGAAGTATGATTTTGCTCTTTATCGTATAGGCCAGGAGAGGATCGTAATAGATAGGCAATGATTTGTTATTCCAAAGGAACTTACTATCTAAGTGATACAAAAAGGTATTGTAGTTAATAGTTATCTCAGTAAGCATGAAATGAATACTAAAAAAGCTTAAATCTAAAGGATTTAAAGTATTAATAATTTACGAAAACCATTGTAAAAGTAGAAAATTTCAATAAGCTAGTTATCTAGTGCAGTATAATTAGTCAATATTTTCAAAATAAATTGATCAAAAAGCAATCTGGAATGACAGCCAAAGGAATTAAGTTGGCAGTTTTAAAAACACTTATAATTCCTCTTCCTCCTTTGGCTGAACAACATCGCATTGTCGCCAAAGTCGAAAAATGATGGCTATCTGCGACCAGTTGGAAACGGAAGTGCAAAAAAGCCGCACCGAAACCGATCGTCTGATGCAGACTGTTTTGAAAGAGGCGTTTGCTTAAGTGAATTTGAAGTGAAGGTATAGTGATGAGTGGTAAAATCAAAAGAATCGATTTTATAAAAAACATGGCAGTTTTCCAAAACTTTCAATGGACATCATCTATAAGAGATAAAGGAAACAATGTCGTCGACTTCAAAGAGATCAACATTCTATATGGCCGAAACTACTCCGGCAAAACGACTCTCTCTCGAATATTCAGGGCGCTCGAAACAGGCTATATTTCAGACAAATACACCTCACCAGAGTTTCAATTGAGCTTCGATGATGGCACCCATGTTACTCAAGATTCTCTGACAGACCATAGCCATGTTATTCGGGTTTTTAATGAAGATTTTGTAAAGGAGAACCTTCGCTT
>CAZYUW010000019.1:0-7643 GCA_964650685.1 uncultured Nitratifractor sp. | reverse complement strand
TTTGATATGGTGTAGATTTGCTGTATATCACATCGTCTTTGTAGAGTCTGTTTCGTATGAGGTTGCTGTAGTCATCGATATAGACATACCCCAACAGGAGCGACAGAGTCGCGATTGTGGCCGAGAAAAGAGCTTTTTTTGTCGTAGTGTCTCTAAAGATATAGAGTGCCATGAGAGCCACGAATGCATTCAAGGAGCCGAAAAAAAGAGAGCTTTTGAGAAGTCCCAGTTGGGGAAGCAATACCATGGGGAATAGAATGGCCGCTATCAGAGCCCCGACATAGTCCATGGTGAAGAGATTGGATACGCTTATTTTCAGACTGGAGTAAGTTCTGAGCATCCGCAGCAACAGAGGTATTTCGGTACCGACCATGGCTCCGATTCCGAATGTCAGCAGATACAAAAAAGAGTCGTAGTTATCCAGTATCGCGAACGCGTAGAAGAGTATGGCGGCACTGAAGCCTCCCGCCACAGCTATAGAGCTCTGCAGATATATGAATTTTTCGATCAGCGGTTCGTCTATGTATCGCGAGAGCCAGGAGCCCACTCCCATCGCGCTCATAAAGAGTCCTATCACTATCGAGAAATGATATATCGAGTCGCCGAGTAGATAGCTCGATACCGTCCCTTCGAGCAACTCGAAGATAAGTCCGCTTATCGAGATGAGAAAGGTGGAGAGCAGCAGTGCTGTCTCCCGGATGTTCGGCATAGCTTTCAATGTATGGCTGACGAGATTATGATTCCCATCGCGATTATAATCGACCCCACGACTATCCCGACAGCCACATTACCTTCCGATACCACCTTTTCGCTGACCGAGAAGCGTGTGATTTTTTCTATGATATACAGAGCCGCGATAAAGAGTACGAAGCCCAATATGCTGTAAACCATAGTAGACAAAATGTAGTTCAATCCAAGTTCGCTCATCGAATCTCCTTTCGTAATCGCTGATCGTGACAAAATCTATTTTCCATAACCGTATCCTCCGTAAGTGTGTCTGCCGCTGCCAGTGCGGACACTTTTGTGCGCGAAGACGGCATCTTCGAGACCGATATCCTTGTATGTCATATAGCCGGCCCCAACCGTTAGGACAACAAAAAGAGCCATAAACAGTTTAGTCATCATCTTCCGCCACCAGTTTCCATATTTTGGTTTTGTGGATCAGATATCCGATCCAGTATGACGCTAGCCATAAGCCACAATACCGCGAGAAGTACAAAATAGTATGGCCGTATGACATTCTCCCGTATCTCGATCTGCGAGAAGACCTCCTTGTGATACTCTGGTGCGTCGAGAACGAGTTTGTATCTCCCCGTCGAAGGCAGCTTGAAATAGAAAGTCGCACTTCTACTTCCTTCGCTCCAGCTCTCTCCTCCCTCGTAGCCGTGATAGTAGGAGATCTCTTTTCCGAACGAGTATACACTATTTCCCTTCTCGTCCAATATATCTATATCGTAGTATATCCAATCGTTGTTCACATCGCTGTCTATGCTGAGCTCAACCAGATGGGATGTGGTGCCCAAATCGAAAGTTATCTCGGAGTGTTTGCCAACTATTCCCGTCTTTTTTACCGCGTTGCCATCGAGAAAAATCGATATGTATATCGCTATGAGCAGCGCGAGCAGAAAAAAAGGCAGAGACGCCTTCGACAGTGCCCGCAAAAGAGCGTTGGAGTACGGTTTGAGGGGATGAAACTCCTCTTTGGGTTTCTGTTTTATGCCGAACGCTTTGAAGATCTTTTTGGCGGGATAGTATCTGCTTTCGTAAAATTCGCTTTCGGTGGCGCTCTTTTCCAGGCTGAAACCGTATGGAGGATCTATAGCGTCGTAAGATACGATCTTGTCGTATTGTCTGGCGATATAGCTCAATTCACCCTGCACATACAGTACATAGGAGTTATACTGCTCGTAGAAACGATATTTTTTTCCATTGAATACAAAATCGGATCCTGTCGAGAGCTTCTCTATTTGGCGTGAAGGTTTGCCACGCACTCTTCTGGAGAAAATGGTGTTGCCTCTTTCGTATGTCAGCCACGCGTAGCCATAGAGTGGAGAATAGAGCTGATAGTCTATCCAGTGATCGTTGCCTCTTCCGAGACTTTTACCGGTGCTGTAGAGCACCATGCCTATTATCGTGTACTCTATCCCTTCTATTTCGCCATTCATTCCCAATTCGAAGGGGGATGGGGGAGGGAGGAGTTTTTTGAATTTGTACAGTGTCTTGTAGTGGTTTTTCAGATCTATCACACTGCCGCAGTATTTGCATGTCACACTTTCGGTTCTGCGACCGCCCAGTATATCGAGAGGAGCCGCACAGTTGGGGCATTGTATGGAATACGCGCTCATTTGTGCAGAGCCTTTCTTATGCGGTATGGATCGAGCCATCTGCCGGAGTAGAGTTTCTTCCCGCCGTCAAAAAACTCGGCCGTCATGATGGAGCCGTTATCTTTTTCCAGATGTATATATCTGTGTTTTTCTCCTATGCTTATCTCTTCGGGTAGTTCTCCTTCGAAACCTTCGCAGACAGCTTCGCCTGTTTCAGTTATCAGCCAGCCGTTTATGGTTTCCGTATTTTTCAATCCGGCCGGATCCGGGATATCCATGCGAAACTCTATCTCCTCCTCGAGTACATACTCTCCGTCGTCGATACTTAGCCATGATCCGTTACCGTACTCGTTCACTATCCACCATTCGTCCCATACAAATCTGCCGGATCTGTATCTGATGCGACCGACGGGTGTGTATCTCGCTCCATCGTATTCGAAATCCCTGTATATTTCGAGGAGTGAAGGTATCTGCGCGATTACCGAACTTTTTCCGGCTACTCTCGCGGCTTCGTCGTCGAGGAATATATCGGATTTGCACGAGGGACATTTTATAAGTTTGGTATATTTGAATTTAGGAGAGAGAGGGTAGCCGCACTGTGGACAGTTTATGGTTTTGATGTCGCCTCTCATTTTTCGATTCGCCTCTTCTGCTTTGTGTTTTTGCTCAGAGCGCCTCTTCGTCCTCTTCTCCGGTTCTTACGCGGATGGCGTGTTCGATCGGAGATACAAATATTTTACCATCTCCGATTTTTCCAGTGTGGGCGGCTTTTTTGATAGCGTCGACGGCAGTTTTCATATAGTCGTCGTTGCTCACGACGATCTCTATTTTGACTTTCGGTATGAAATCCACCACATACTCCGCGCCTCTGTATAGTTCGCTATGACCCTGCTGTCTGCCGTAACCTTTGACTTCCGATACGGTCATTCCCTCTATCCCGGCTTCGACTAGAGCCTCTTTTACCTCTTCGAGTTTGAACGGTTTGATTATAGCTTCTATCTTTTTCATCTGTTGAAATCCTTTTATTGTATATCGTATATCACTCAGCTATTTTTTCCTAAGATTACCATATATGAGCTGATAGTGCAGATCAGAGGTTTATCGCCTCCTCTCCGTGCACCGCTTCGTCGAGCCCTATGAGCTCTGTCTCGTCATCTACCCTGCCTCCTCCAGTGACAAGTCCGGCGATAAAGAATACCAGCGCGGTCATGACGGCACTGTATGAGATAGTCAGCACTACAGCTTTTATCTGGGATATCAGCTGGCCGGATAGCGTGTAGTTTTCGGGTGAGAGATATGGCGCAATGAAGATGGCGGTAGCCAGTGAGCCCCATATTCCCACGAGCCCATGCACCCAGAATGCGTCCAGAGCGTCGTCCACAGGAAATACCCTTTTTAGTCTGGATACCGCTATCGCTCCGAGCATTCCGCCTATGAGGCCTATTATGACCGCACCACCTACGCCGGAGGTTCCGGAAGCCGGAGTGATAGCCACCAGTCCGGCCACCGCTCCCGATGCTCCGCCGACCAGAGTCGCCTTTTTGTAGATCATATATTCCAGCGCCAGCCACCCGACAATACCAGCCGAAGCGGCGATGTTCGTCACCATAAAGGCGTTCGCGGCCACTCCGTCCGCTGCTATTTGCGAACCGGCATTGAATCCGAACCATCCGAACCAAAGCAGTGCCGCTCCCAGCACAACGAGTATCGGAGAGAATGGTTTTATGGCGCTTTTGCCATAATCTCTGCGTTTGCCGAGCATCATCGCCACCACAAAGCCGGCTATCCCTGCATTGATATGTACTACCGTGCCGCCCGCGAAGTCTATCTCTTCGAAATTGAGCATTTCGCCTCCGCCCCACGCCCAGTGCGTAACCGGGGCGTATACGAGCAGGATCCACATAGCCGCAAAAAGTGAGAAAGTGGAAAACTTGACCCTCTCTATCATAGAGCCGCTCGCGATCGCGACAGCGATGGCAGCGAATGTTCCCTGAAAAGCCGCAAATAGAAACTCTGGTATAGTGCTTCCTTCATGCAGTGTGCTTTCTGTTATTCCTGCGAGCAGTATTCGTCCGCTGCCGAGCAGATCTCCGTCTCCAAACGCTATGGAGTATCCCGCGACCACCCAGGTCAGTGTCCCTATGGCAAACGCTATCAAACTCATGCCGATTGTATTGAGTACATTTTTTCTGCGGGTCAATCCGCCGTAAAACAGCGCCAGACCCGCAGGTGTCATCAGCATCACGAGTGCCGTGGCCACCAGCATCCATGCCGTATTGCCGCTGTCTGGTACGGTTTTTTCGACAGCCGACAGAGTCGCCGAGGGTACCGCGATTAGAGGAAAAAAAAGTATCGAAAATTTTCTCATGATTTTCCTTGATTGTGTTTTTCAAAAGTGATGATAATGGAATGATAGCATTTGATTGAATATTTTTTTGTCGAAAGAGTGATTAAAAATTAGTCATTAAGGTCAGGAAATACCTGTCGGGGTATAAAGTGGCTCTCCCGGAGGATCCATTTCATCCCCAAACGGAGAGTGGATCCGCTTTGGGACTATTTCAGTTTCTGTAGAAGCTCCTCTTTGCTCATCGCGCCGATTTGACTGTATTTGACGATACCGCTGCCATCTACGATGATTATAAGCGGCACACTTCCTCTCCAGCCGGCGACTTCCATGATGTGCTTCGCGAACGATATGGATTGTTTGGCTTCTATCATATGCAGATCTTCGAGTTTGTGCTCTTTGATGAAGTTTTTGAGTTGCTGCGTATCGAGCCCCTTGAGTTCGAATGTGACTATTTCGAGATCTTTGATCTCTTTTTTTATCTCTTCGAAAATATGCAGTTCGTTTTGGCATGGCGTACCACTCGCCAGATAGAACATCATTATGACCTGCTTGTTTTTGAACGCGGGAAAGACAAATCCTCTGGAGTTTTCGGAGAACTCTATTTCATTGCCGTTGGAATCCGTAAACCTGAATGTCGATACGGCGCTTTTTTCCTGGCTGCCATTCGTGGCCGGCTCTTCGGCGCAGACTCCTGTGATGCCGACGATCAAGGCAGTGACGATCGACAAGATTATCGAATTTTTCATCCAATCTCCTTTTTTGGCGCCATTTTAACACACTTTGCAAACCGTATATTAACGATATCGCTCTCCATGTTGATAGCAAGTTATATTTATGTATAATTTTTCATCGTAGCATTTCGGAAATGTACTACCAAAGAACAAAGGCAGAGTAAATGGCAAATATTTGGGTTGATTATCTCGAGAGAGATTTTTTGAAAAACGATCTTAAAGATTTGATCGACGAGGGACTTGTCAAAGGAATCACCTCCAATCCTTCCATTTTCGCGAACGCCATAATGAAAAGTGAAGCGTATAGGGAAGATATAGAGAGGCTGAAAGGATCGAGTCCGAAGGAGATCTACGAAAGCCTGGCGATCGAAGATATACGCACTGCGTGTGATATGTTTATGGATCTGTACGACGAGGGAGACGATGGGTTTGTGAGCATAGAGGTAGATCCCGGACTCGCGAACGACTATAGAGCTACCGTTGATGAGGCGATGCGTCTGGGCGATATGATCGAACGGGAAAACCTGATGATCAAGATCCCCGCGACTGAGGCGGGCTACAAGGCCATGAAGGATCTCGCTGCGAGAGGATTCAACATAAACGCCACCCTGGTTTTTTCACCAAATCAGGCCGCGCAGTGCTCAGAAGCCCTCAGCGCGCTGCCCAGAAACAGAGAGGCAGTCATAAGCGTATTTGTGAGCAGATTCGACAGAGAGCTCAATCCATTGATGGCGGCGGGTAGATTGAGCAAAGATAGAGTGGGGTTCTTCAACGCGATAAAGATACACAATCAGTTGAGTGAGAAGAAGCTTCCGAATGTCAGGGTGCTTTTCGCGTCCACCGGAGTCAAGCAGCCATGGCTGGAGCCCGACTACTATGTCAAGCAGTTGAATCTGCCAAATACTGTCATGACGCTTCCTCTCGATGTCATAGAGCACATCAGGGGCGAAGAGCTGGAGGATTCGTTCGAATTCCAGACCAGGCACATTGACGCGTTTCTGAGCTATCTCTCGCCTTTGAATATCAGCATGCAAAAGACTTATGAAAAATTGATGGAAGAGGGTCTGAGCGCGTTTGAAAACTCATTCGCGGAAATGCTCGAAACCCTTAAAAGTGTGTGATATCGTAATTTTCGAAAAAGTTGCTTCTATTCTGAAGATGATCGGAAGCTGATAATATAATATAACGATATAATTATATTAATTTTGACAGATAAAAGGGTTGAAGATGAAAAGATTTCTTATCTCGATCATGATACTGAGCGCATTACTTGTGGGTGAGAATAGCGAGAGCAACGCTACCGCCAGTGTGAAAGCCAAAGAGAGCAATTCTACCGTTTCTCCCGGCAACAAACTGGACGAAGAGGTCAAAAAACAGATAGAGAGAGAAAAAAAGTACGCCAAAGAGCAGACATTCTATCAAGGAAGCGAATACAACCTCAAAGAGGTCGAAGTCGATCCCGAGACTGTTTCGAAAGTTCCTGTGCTGAATCCAGACTACGATTTCGATATGGATGATGTCTACAGCGACTGAATATCCCACTTGGTGTCGTGGTTTTTTGAATCTTCTTCAAGGCGAGATGGTACAAAAGCGTCCGAATGTGTTAGCGTGTTTTTTTGTGTATATCCCGGGCTAAGAGGGAGTCAGGTATTGTCGTGACAGTGGTCGTTTCGGTATGGCGGTTCCAACATTATCATAATTTGGCATCTTTAACATCGGATCGACTGAAACCATTCGGCTCATCTGGACGCTCTCGAAGTGCTTTTGGGCGTATAATGTGTGGGGTGTAAAGCAAAGGAGAGTATACTTCAGAAAGCTACATCGCAAGCAAAGGAAAGTACCGAGATGAAAAAACATGTCATAGTCCTCGAAGCCGAAGGCGGCGCAGACAAATGGATCGACGGACACCGTCGCGACACCATGCCCATCGTCCATGCCATACAGGAGAAAGGGTACGGATCGGAGGTGATCTATTTTCGGGATGAGTGGGCCGACGAGGTATTCCAATACATCCTGGAGCGCGCCGACGCGGTCATCGTGCGGATCAACCCCGGCAACCTTCCCAACGGCGAAGCGCGCCTCTTTGAGACCCTGCGGCGGCTGCATGACAGCAATGTCCTGATCCTCACCCACCCCAATACCATGGTGCGTTTCGGAGCCAAAGACGCCCTCTCAAAACTCGCCGGTACCGATCTGGTTCCGGAGGATACCTACGCCTACTACGACTACGATGACTTCAAA
>CAZYUW010000018.1:0-9765 GCA_964650685.1 uncultured Nitratifractor sp. | reverse complement strand
AGAAATGATAATCCAACTGGCGAAATAGAAATATTTGTTTTCGTTTATCGTCATATTGCCTTCAGCCATATGGTCGTTCTTTTGATCCGCGATAGAGATATCGTTTTTGCCGCAGGCTTTTATTTCCGAAAAGTTCACATCGGCTATATTTATCGTTTTGTTGTAGTTTTTCTTGAAGTTGTAGTATATCTTGACCGCTGCGCTTCCGTTGACCTCTCCCGTGTTGGTGAAGTTTCCTTTGGGGAAAGTCATATTTTCATCAGCATTTTTGACAGGACCGTCTCCGAATATATCCGTCAGCATCTGCTCGAAAGCCACAGTGTTGTTGTCTTCGTCCTGCACCGGATCGGGTCTGGTTCTGTATATGAGACTGAGATTCACATCATTCGCGGCGCAGTTGACGATATAGTTGCTCAAGATCGCTCCGTCGGCTCCGACTGCCGTTATGTTCCCTTCGAGTGTAACGGCCGCGCTCTTGCTTTTGTTTAGATCGCTCATATATACCCACTCTTTGCCATCTGTCGGATTGGTATGCAGAGTCATGGAGCTCAGATCGAAAGAGTACGGGTGGAATCTCAGATACATCGTCATGTAGTTCGGATTTTCCGAGCCGCTTCTGAGCTCCAGATTGGAGCCAAACAGGCAGCCTACTTTTTGCTGGGAATCCTCTTCGTCCGTCGTGCTTTCTATCGTACAGTCGTTACATAGCGGATCGGCGCTGTTTCTACATCTGTTCACAAAGACCGTTTTATTTGGATTGTCGAACGCGTGATCCACTTTGGTCCAGTCGCTGTCCCAGATCATAAATTTATATTTTCCGGCGTTGTTGTGCGTGAGTTCTTCGTTCGTTGCTTCTCCATTGTAGAATATCGCCTTGTATGTCCTGTGTGTTTTATCGGCGCATGAAGCGCTGTCATCGAACTCCAGTATGGCCGCGCTGGTGTTTCTGTCATTGGCGGGATCATCGGTCAGATCGCTCTGGGCATGGAACCAGGCGCTGTAGTATCCTTTGGTTTTGTTGCCGTCGTTGTTTTCGGCTATCAGTGTCATGCGATACGGATATCCGGCAGATAGATCCACGGGATTGGCGGGAGCCGTGTTTATGTTTTCCGCTATCTTGACGGCACTCAGGTTCGCGTCCGCGCCTTTGTCGTTCACCTCCACGCGAATCGCTCTAGGGCGGATCGCGAAGTTGTCCCTCGCGCAGTATGGCTGCGCGAAATAGTCTCTCAGGCATGCATAACATCCTGTCGCACTGCTGTCGTACTGCTGTCTTGGGCTGTTGTAGCTGTAAGGACTTGTACAGGCATTGAGACAGAGGTTTTTTGGGTCCTGTGCTTTGAAATAGTTGTTATAGACACCTTCGAAATAAGAGTTGTCGCTTTTGGGATGGCTGTTTGCCGAAGTGATGATCGTGCCATTTTGATCTATGAGCAGCCACATTCTGAATGTGGCGTTTCTGACGGCGTATGTGGAGGTCAGATCGTTGGGATCGTCAACATTTATACGTGTTTTGTTGTTGTCGAAATAGCTGAATTTGCCCGGCATCATGATGATAGACGGTTCAGGGTTCGAGCATTTGAAATAGGATCCGTTGTCGTCGAAGGCTCCAATGTCCACCAGCTCCACATCGACGGTAACGCCATTGGCCTCATGATCTACCGTATATTTTCCGTTGCTGTCTTTGACATAAGACGCTATAGAGTAGTCAAAATCTCTCGCGGCTATTCTCGTAGGCAGAGAGTAGCGCTTCGTAGCTCTGCCTGGAATTCTGCCGGTGAACCTTTTTTCCACATTGAAGTGGTACCATGTCGGTTGATATACCGGATTTTGCGGACATCTGTGAGCATCCAGAAGTCGCGAAAAATCTCCGGAGCCATAGTTTAATGTGGCGTTTACCTCTATATCGAATGTGCCTTTGATTTTATTGTTTTGATCAGGGTCTCTAGCTTCGAAGAAAAACTTCATGAAGTAGCGCTCGTCGCGATCGACGGTACCTCCCACATCGTCGGTCCTGCCTTCGCCTATCGTGATGACGGGACGATTGGGGCTGCTCATCGCAGCCAGATTTGTAGGCAGCATAGCGTTGCTGTTTTTCTGCGTATAGTATGCTTTGTTCGTCAAACTGACGATTTCATCATCCGACTGACTTATGGGCAGACCTACCGATACATACTTCAGCGGGATGTCGCCGGTGATATCCCAAATGGCGACGGTGAAGCTGATCTCGTCGTGATCGCGGATTCTGCTTTCGTATGTCATATTTTGATCTGGCAGAACCAGACCGTTTCGCTTGACGACATAGTCGTAACAGACATTGGGCTCGTACAGCTCTGTGGAGAAACCGAAGATACCTGGAAAATAACCGTCTCCTACTGTATTCATCTTTGCCTTTGTCGTGCGCTGGTCGTTTTCTATAATGTTGCTGACATCGAAGGTATCGATATCTATACCTATGGTGTTGTATCCATATCTGGGATACAACACACTCGCGTCTCTGTGAACATTGTAGTCGGTGATAGAGGAGTTGGCGATATTGTTCAGAGGGTTTGTACTGTTTTTTATCTGAACATAGGTGCCATCTTTTTTTGCCAGCCAGAGATTGTCGCCACTCAGCCTGATATCTCCTTCCCCTCCGAAAAAGATCAGTCTTGAATCGACATTGCCGGTCACCGGTGTCTTGAAGCCGCTCAGAGTCATCTCCGTGACACCTTTGACACCGGTTTTGTTCGGATCGCATCCGTGGGCAATCGCATATCTTTTCGCGTTATTTTGATCTCCTGTGCCCGCCATCGCGAGATAACCGTCAAAGATAGTCAGGTTGCGGATACTTTCGTTGGCATCGGTATAGACTACTGCTATCGACCAGGCGCCCAGCGTACCACCAATAGGTCTTCCAAGCGAAGTGTTCAGGTCGGCACCCCAGTACCATCCGCTTTTGTTTTGTCGGACGAAATCGGTTACATCCGCAAACCCTTGATAGTACCAGCGACTGCTGCTGAAATATACATGGTTAAGTCGATCGGCTCTGATTGTTCTGTATGGGACCGTCATAGCGGCTCCGCCCTGTTGGGTATAACCCAGTTTTATCGTTCTGGAGCTTCGTTGCAGCGAATCCAGACTTGAGTTTTGGAAATACCCCTGCCAGTACAGTCCGGCCCAGAGTACTTCGGAGCCAGGCGGCAAAATCAGTTTCGCGGAGGATGAATTGACGGTAGCGCCATTGCTGTCACCGTCTTTCCACATCGCATTGATGCTGTTGTTGGCGGCATTATGAGGATCTACACAGACGCCTGTAGCAGGATTGTTGTTTTGTGGTTTGCAAATATTGGTGTTTCCTATCAGCGCTATGTTGCCTTTGGCGTTGGTCTGGTAGATGATATCGAACTCTTTTGGTTCCGCGCACTCGTAATCGGTGTATTCGATATGCAGAAGAGGCGCTTCGGCGGATGAGCCGTTGTATGATTTGGCCACTCTGTGGCAATCGGAGCCGCTGCATCCAGTTCCAGCCTCTACCAGCAAAACCAGACTGTTGCCGCTGCTCCACCCTGAGCGGTCCACAATCTCCTGTATGACGGGGGAGAGATCGGGGCTTGTCTGATCCGCGCCGTGGTCTCCGACATGAGTCCAGGGTGGGATGCTCCAGGATACCTGCGCGGAAGTTTTGGCTCTATTGCTGATATTTCCATTGCTTATTACAGGAGTACACGAAAAGGACGAAGCGTTATCCGCTGCCTGACCGCTGATGAGCACATTGGTTGTGGTGTTGCTCTCTTCGTCCACCGTAAACTCGAGATAGGCTCTGGTGATTGTCGCGCCTTTGGGGATGGTGATGTTGTTGAAACGCATCCCGACGATCTGTTTGCCGTGTGAGGGTTCGTAAACCAGCTCGAGATCGCTGCTTGTACAGTACATCCGACCACCATTATTCAAAAACTCCTCCGCGTCGTCGCGCGATGAGCTGATTCTGCTTTCGACGCTATTCACCGCGTACGATACGGATATGGTGGCGAATGCCATAAGCGGCACTATCATCATCCGTATAAAACTATCTTTTTTTATCCGGTCTTTCCGCCTTCGCTCTCCAGCGAGAGGAAAAACACGATCTGTTTTTTCAAACTCCTTTTCTACCCTCGCTATCCTCGACAGCTTTTCTATCCAACTCTTCATCTCAAACTCCTTTGCGGCATCTGCCGATTCATCTCTCTGAACTTTACTCTATTAGGCAATAAATCCATGGAAGAAGGCCTGAAGTTTTGCAGCTTGTGCTCTTATATTTACGGGACAGAACTCCATCTCGTATTAAATTGCAACCCAACCACCCTCCATGTTGCTATACAACACCTATAATAGTATTATTTGATTTAAAGAATTCTTAAAAAGTCTTTGATAATGCGGAGTCGAAACAGCGAATATTTCATACAAAACAGCGAATTTCAGCATCATTGTTATTGGGATACTGTTTGGGACAATCTGTCCCGCTTCAGCAGTTTTTTCGATCAAAATTGCTATTATATTCCGCTTTTCAATTTTCCAGAGTCTTTGTGAGGTGAGATTATGATAATGAATCGATTTGGAAGAGTTTTCGCTGTATTGGTTATTGTGGCGCTGTCGTCGATACAGCTTTCGGCGTGGGGATGGGGCAAAAAAGATCCGGATTACAACAAGTCTCCGGAAAAGTGGTACAACGACATACGCAAATCGCTCAGTCATGACGAGCTCGAAAAGGCGGACAAGCAGTTCCTGTCTCTAAGAAGCGAACATATGGATTCGGCCTATATTCCTGCCGTGGAGATGATACTGGCTCAAGCGCATCTGGGTGCGGAGGAGTATCTGCTGGCGGCATACTATCTGGACGAATATCTCAAGAAATACGGCAGAGGAGCCAGAGGAGAGTACGCGAGATATCTCAAGATAAAAGCCGCTTTTCTGGGTATCAAGGATATCAACAAAGACCAAAAGCTCGTTATCGCCACCCTCAAACAGGCCAAAAGTTTCTATGCGTCCCATCGAGGCAGCAGATACGCTCCTCTCGTGCAGACGATGATAGTGCGACTGGAGATGGCTCAGTATCTGCTGAACGAGGATATAGCATCACTCTACGACAGGATCGGCAAAGAGCCGGGAGCCAAGCTCTATAGAGAAAAGAACAAAAAGTTCATATACAAAGAGGATCAGATAGAACCTCCAAAGGGAGGTTTTCTCTCGAAGATCAATCCGTTCTGATCCAGACTGCTCCCGGCATCCGGAAAGGGGTTCTCTCAAGCCTCTTTTGAACGGATGGGAGGCGCTTTCTTTTGCTATGATACAACTTTGATTCGATATACGGCACCGCATGAATGCGTCGATGACGAATACAACTACAATATATATTTTAAGGAAGCATAAATGAAACTGAGTGATTACGACAGTTTTCCGACCGTATTGCCGGTAGTGGTGGAAGATGAGATATTTCTGTATCCATTCATGATCAGTCCAATCTTTCTGGGTTCCCAGGAGGATATTGATGCGGTGACAGAGGCGATGGAGAACAATCAACTGTTGTTTGTGACCACCACCCAGCCAGGCAGAGAAGGCGAAAGGGCTTTCGATGCGATATACCATACAGGTGTAATAGGCAGTATAATGCGTCGTGTACAGATGCCTGACGGCAGAGTCAAGATACTCTTTCAGGGCCTGGCCAGAGGCAAAGCGCTCAAGGCTCACTCCGACAGACCCCTGAAGGTTTTGGCGGATGTCATGGAGAACGACAGTTACAACAAGCTGAAAGTCGACGCTCTGCTCGGAATGCTCAGAGACAAGATCAGGCAGCTTTCCCAGCTCAATAGTACGATACCGGCGGATCTGGTAAAGACGATAGAGGAGAACGAAGAGCCTCACCGTATAGCCGATCTGGTCTCCTCTATGCTGCCTATCAAAAAGGACAAAGCCTACGAGCTCTATACTGAAGAGAATATAGAGAACAGGCTGCTGGGGTTGATAGATATAATCATGGCGCAGATCGAGGCGCTCAAGGTGCAAAGGGAGATCAGCAACAAGGTTCACAGCAAGATAGAGCAGACCAACAAGGAGTATTTCCTCAAAGAGCAGCTAAAAGAGATACAGAAAGAGCTCGGCGTGGATACTCAGAGAGAAGAGGAGATCGCATCTTTCAGAGAGAAGCTGGATTCGCTGAAAGATATTTTGCGCGAAGACGCCTACAAGGAGATAAAAAAACAGCTCGATCGTCTGGCGAGGATGCATCCTGACAGTGCGGACGCTACGGTTTTACAGGGTTATCTGGAGTGGGTTTTCGATATGCCGTTCGGCAAGTTTTCCAAAAGCAATCTCGATGTCAAGAAGGTAGCGGCGGAACTGGATGCCGATCACTATTCTCTGGAAAAACCCAAAGAGAGAATCGTAGAGTACTTTTCCGTTATGGAGCTTCTGGAGCTCAGGGGCAAAAAAGAGAACGAAAACAAAGGCGTCATACTCTGTTTCGCAGGACCTCCGGGCGTGGGGAAAACCTCTCTGGCCAACTCCATCGCCAAAGCTCTCGACAGACCGCTGGTCAGGATAGCTCTGGGTGGTCTCGAGGATGTCAACGAGTTGAGAGGTCATCGCCGCACATATGTGGGAGCCATGCCGGGTCGGATAGTACAGGGTCTCATAGAGGCCAAAAGCATGGATCCCGTAATGGTGCTGGACGAGATAGACAAGGTCGGTAGAACCAACAGAGGAGACCCTACGGCCGCGCTGCTGGAGATTCTCGATCCCGAGCAGAATTCGAACTACAGGGACTACTATCTGAACTTTCATATAGATCTCAGCAGAGCCATTTTTATCGCTACCGCGAACGATATAGGACGCATACCGGCTCCTTTGAGAGACAGGCTGGAGATAATAACCGTAAACAGCTATACGCCCAACGAGAAGTTCGAAATAGCCAGACGCTATCTGATACCGCAGGAGCTCAAGAAGCACGCTCTGAGGAAAGACGAGCTCAATATCAGCAAAAAGGCTCTCAAGCTCTTGATAGACGAATATACACGGGAGCCGGGTGTCAGAAATCTGCGTAGAAAGATCTCGGCTCTGATGAGAAAAACCGCCAGGATGATACTGGAGGATCCCGCCATAGATATCGTCAGGATAACCCAGAAAAATATCGATGAGTTTGCGGGCAAAAAGGTGTTCGAGTTTTCGGTCATAAACGACAAACCCCAGGTGGGTGTTGTGAACGGACTGGCCTGGACATCGCTGGGAGGGGATGTGTTGACGATAGAGGCGGTTCGCATCAAAGGCAAAGGTATGCTTCAGTTGACTGGAAGTCTGGGGGATGTCATGAAGGAGTCCGCGAGAATAGCCCATAGTGTAGTCAAGATACTGATCGACGAAAAGAAGCTCCATATACCGTCTAAAGTCATACCGAGAAGCGCCAAAGAGGAGAGCGAAGGCGTAGTTCCGGATGCGAGTGAGGTGTACAAGAGATACGATCTGCATCTACATGTACCTGAAGGCGCCACCCCCAAAGACGGTCCAAGCGCCGGTATCACTATGGCTACGGCCATAGCGTCGATATACAGCGGCAGCAAAGTCGACAACAAGGTGGCAATGACGGGTGAGCTGACACTGACAGGTAAAGTGCTTCCAATAGGAGGACTCAAAGAGAAGTTGATAGCGGCTTACAAGACGGGAGTCAAAAAAGCGCTGATACCAGAAAAGAACTACAAAAGGGATCTCGACGATATACCATCGGAGGTCGTGGAAAGTGTAGAGATAGAGCCCGTGGAGCATATTTCGGAAGTGATAGAGAAGGTTCTGCTGGATTGAGAGCTCCGTCGCCGGATTCGACAGTGTCAACAAGATGACACAACCTCCCCCCACTCAAAAGCACAGACGCGTATTTCCGAATATCGTCGTTATGCTCTTTTTCGCGTCAATTTTGTGTCCAGTGTCTGATCCTGCTTATCAGATCCTCTTCGTTTATCGGCTTTATCAAAAAGTCCTCAGCTCCGTGACCAAGCACCAGCGACTTCTGGGTATCGTCGGTGGAGAGTACAATGACAGGTATGTCTTTGTTGGCAGGTTCCGAACGGAATATCTTGAGAAACTCTTTTCCGTCGAGCACCGGCATCAGGATATCCAGAAGTATCAGATCGACATCCGGATTTTCTCTAAGTACCGCCAGAGCGTCAGAGCCGTTTTCGGCTTCGAGTATCTCGCCTATCAGCTCAGGATGTTTTTTAAGCAGAGTATGTATTAGTTTCCTGTTGATAAAATCATCATCTACAACCAACGCTTTCAGATTCATTTTCTTCCCCTGATTTTATTTATAAAGTTTTCTATGCCGTTTCTGGACATCTTTTCCAGATACACACTGTATTCAACTCCATCCAACTCCTCAGTGTTTTGCGGCGCAGAGATGAAAACAATCATCGCGTTTTTTTCTTTGCAGTATTTTCGCAATCGCGCGTCGACGAAATTTTCATCCGCGAAAATTATATCGTAATCATTCTGTGCCAGAAGTTTACCCATTTCATGCGTGTCTTTAACACTGTCGTAATCGTATTGAAGATTTTTGAAAAGTTTTGCCAGCAAAGCTCTGCTGAAAGGCAACTGTTTCGCGATAAGTATTTTTGAAGAGTCGGCGGAGGATTGGGGCATGAACTCCAGTGTTATCTCCTCCTGCTTCGGATTTCTCTCAACGATTTGTTCCGTTTCGTCTATATCAGGCATCATTATCGAATCGTGATCCGCGACAGCTGATTCGGTTTTCTTTTCCGGTTTTTTATCCTCGTCTCCGTTCGTACTCGAGCTGTCTTCGGCACCACTTTCCGATTTGTGTTCGTCTATTTCGATAGTAGCTTTATCCTGCATGAATTTATTCAATATATATATGAGTTCCGACATTTCGATAGGTTTGGATATGTACTCATCCAGCCCTTCATTCAGGAAGCGTTCTCTGTCTCCTTTGAGAGCGTTTGCCGTCAGCGCGACAATTGGAACATGCGGTATCTGGGCTTCGTTTTCATACTCAAGTATTTCATGGGTAGCCTCGACCCCGTTCATGACAGGCATCTGTATATCCATAAAGATCAGATCGTAATTGTTGTTGCGGCGCATTTCGAACGCCTCCAGACCGTTGTTGGCAATATCGATATCCAATCCCAGCCCCTTCAGGATATTTATCACGAGTTTCTGATTGATAATATTGTCTTCAACAACAAGAACTTTACCCTTGTAGACTGTTTTGACTTTTGGCGCCTCAGGAGCATCCTGGGAAAGCTCATGTTTGGATATGAGCTTGAATAGTGTCACGAGATTGCCATGCGTGGCGGGTTTGAAAACTATATTCTCTTTGGGCAGACCATAGTACTCCAGATCTTCTCTGTGCGTCACATTGGCAAATATTATCAGTTTGTCAGCTCCGATGTTGTCGAGAGTGTCCTTTATGCTTTGGGGTATATGCTCATAATCTATGAGAACGGCGTGGCAATCGTCGCCTTTGAGCATATCTTTGAGTTGACCGGTATTTTCAAATTCGTGTAGTTTTGGTCCAAAAAACTCGCAGAATCTTTTGAGGTTTTCACTGAATTTGGATTTTATTGAATCTCCATATATACACAAATCCAGTTCTTCAAAAGCGTTTTCGTAGGTAGGCTCATCTATCATAAGCTCCTCGAGAGGTACCGAAAAGACAAATTTCGAACCGACCCCGATTTCGCTTATGACATTGAGTTCTCCCCCCATCAGCTCTATATACTCTTTGGTTATGGTGAGTCCGAG
>CAZYUW010000017.1:0-19700 GCA_964650685.1 uncultured Nitratifractor sp. | reverse complement strand
CTCAAAGGGCTCGGCTCCAGATCTCCAGCCTACGCTCTGTTTATGACGATACAGCTCTTTTCGCTCGCAGGAATACCTCTACTGGCGGGATTTTTATCGAAAGCTGTCGCGTTCTACGCTGGAGTCGATGCGGGTCTTTGGCCGATCGTACTGGTCGCCCTGCTCAATTCGGCGCTGGCGGTCGCGTATTATGCCTGGATAGTCAAGCATATCTATTTCGATGTTCCAGTCGAAGGCGCAGCAAGTGCCGGGATTGGAGCTGGTAACCTGCTTGGACAGACGATACTTTTGGCGGGTACAGTCTATTTTGGTATCATCGCCTCACAGATCCTCTCCGCCGCGGGAGCGTGACGGGCTTGCTCGCACGCTCTTCTCACGCACGCTCGACCGTTGTTTGTTGGGAGGTGTTTCTGGGTAGCGGTCATGCGGCACTATAACGCTTCATTATACTCTGCAGTAGCATCTCATAATGTTTCTACTTGTTACATCCAGAACTATTTTATAAGCCATACAATTGCTGTAGAAGCAGTTTAATCAAGTTTCTGTTAGTATGTAAAACATTGTACCAGCTATATCCATCTAAGGGGTTTATATGACGCATATAGCAACCGATCATCCATATTTCGGTATCTTCGTCCTTTTTTTGCTGACCGCTGTCGCATTTCCGGCTACACTGTTTCTGGCGAGATTCGTCAGCAGAAAACTGGCAAAAATGGATACTCAAAAGTTGAAGTTATCGGTTTATGAGTGTGGACCTGAGCCCAACAGGCAGCCAAACAGGATATCGACGCAGTTCTATCTCATAGCACTGCTGTTCATTCTTTTCGATGTCGAGATCATTTTTATGTTTCCCTGGGCGATAGATTTCAAGCTGTTGGGATGGTTCGGTTTCATAGAGATGATACTTTTCATACTTCTGTTGGTATTTGGATTTGTATACGCATGGAAGAAAGGAGCTCTTGAATGGCACAGCATCAAGTGAATTACGCATCCTCTGGAGGTTTGCCCATAGCCCTGACTACGGTCGACAAGCTCGTCAACTGGGGAAGATCCAACTCTTTGTGGCCGCTTACTTACGGATTGGCGTGTTGCGCGATAGAGATGATGGCGTCGGGCGCGAGCCGCTTCGATTTCGACAGGATGGGGGTCATATTCAGAGCTTCGCCGAGACAGGCCGATGTGATGATTCTGGCAGGTACGCTGACCAAAAAGCATGCCGAGTTCGCCAGAAGACTTTACGATCAGATGGCAGAACCCAAATGGGTCATCTCTATGGGCAGCTGCGCCAATACCGGAGGAATGTTCAACACATACTCGATTGTCCAGGGGGTCGACAGAATAGTACCTGTGGATATCTATCTTCCTGGCTGCGCTCCTCGTCCGGAAACGCTTCAGTATGCGATGATGATGCTCCAGAAAAAGATCAACCGTGAATCGGCCAATATGAAAAAGAACAAAAAGCAGAGGTTTGTCTGATGAGAAAGTACACACCAAAAGGCAGCGTGCAGAAGAGAGCCGCATATACGAACAGGTTCAAGGTAGTGCCGTCTGTTCCCAGAAAAGAGGTTGTCGACGATGCCAGCAAAAGAGTGCTGGACAGGATCGAAAGCTCCGGTATCGGGATCCTGGATGCGTATATCGAGATAGATCAGCTCGTGATCGAGATAGATTCACGAGACAACTATGAAACTCTGAGGATACTCAAGGAGGAGTGCTGCTACAGGATGTGCTCCGAACTCAGTGCTATAGACTATCTGCACGACAGGGGAGAATTCGAGATATTCTATCAGATGCTCAATCTCGACGAAGCCAGAAGAGTACGCGTAGCCACGACCGTAAAAAAAGGAGAGGCCATAGAGAGCATTGTTCCCCTCTTCGCAATGGCCAATTTTGCCGAGAGAGAGATGTACGATATGTTTGGAATACCGGTCAATGGTCATCCGTATCTCAAAAGACTTCTCATGCCGGAGGATTGGCAGGGGCATCCATTGCTCAAATCCTATCCTCTTCAGGGAGATGAGTTTGCGGCCTGGTACGAGATAGACAAGATATTTGGCAAGGAGTACAGAGAGGTGGTCGGTCCCGAGATCAGAGATCCGGCCAGGATCGATAGAGGCGATACGCGCAGATACTCCAGAGTCGGTCACGAGGTGCCTTTCGGGGCGGATCCTGCCGATGAGGAGAGTCTGACACCGATCGAGTACAGTGAGAACTTCATGGTCAACTACAACAAAAGTTCCAAGATGCTCGACAAGCGCAAATAGGAGAGATCATGCAGCAGCCAAACAGATTGAAACCATTTTTCGAAAATCTCAATTTCGAGCGCGAAGACAACACGATGGTAATCAACTTCGGTCCCCAGCACCCCTCCGCGCACGGTCAGCTGAGGCTGATACTGGAGCTTCAGGGCGAGCAGGTCGTCAAGGCTACACCGGATATCGGCTATCTCCACAGAGGAGTGGAGAAGATGGCGGAAAATATGATATACAACGAGTTTCTTCCTACTACCGATCGTCTGGATTATATAGCCTCTACCGCCAACAACTACGCTTTCGCGCATGCCGTGGAAAAGCTCATCGGACTCGAAGTTCCCCGTCGCGCCAAAGTGATTCGGACGATGCTGCTCGAGCTCAACAGGATAATATCGCACCTCTTTTTTCTCGCGACACACGCACTCGATGTGGGGGCGATGTCGGTCTTTCTCTACGCGTTCAGAGAGCGGGAGTACGCGATGGATCTCATGGAGGAGTATTGCGGCGCTCGCTTGACCCATTCAGCCGTTCGCATTGGCGGCGTGCCCCTGGATCTGCCAGAAGGCTGGCTGGAGAATATGAGTCGTTTTCTCGATTCTCTACCTGATCAGATCAAGATGTTCGAAGATCTGCTCACGCAGAACCGTATATGGAAAATGAGGCTTGAGGATGTGGGGGTCCTCTCTCCCGAGGATGCTCTGGAGTGGGGTTGTACGGGAATCATGCTCAGAGGCTCCGGTATAGCCTACGATATCCGCAAGGAGGAGCCGTACGAGTTGTACTCGGAGCTGGATTTCGATATACCTGTCAGCGACAGATGCGATAGTTACGGGCGCTACAGACTCTATATGGAGGAGATGAAGGAGTCGATCAAGATCATCAGACAGCTTATCGATATGTACAAAGATACAGATTCGCGGTTGATGGCGGACGCTCCGGGATACATCTCTGCTCCCAAAGAGGAGATCATGACGCAGAATTACGCTCTCATGCAGCACTTCGTGCTCGTTACACAGGGAATGAGACCTCCAAAGGGTACAGTATACGCCCCCACAGAATCTCCGAAAGGAGAGCTGGGCTTTTTCATCAGGTCAGAAGGGGAGCCGTATCCTTACAGGCTCAAGTGCAGAGCGCCGAGTTTTTTTCATACGGGTCTTCTGCAGAAGCTGCTGGTAGGGGCATACATTCCGGATGTGGTGACCATAATAGGCAGTACCAATATAGTATTCGGCGAAGTGGACAGATAGTCAGCCGGTATTTTGAGAGAAAGGAATACTCATGAAGAGATATGATCTGAGACACCTGCACGATAACTTTTACGATCGAATGCTGGAGTTGGCTCAAAACGATCTGAAGCCCGAAGAGGTAGGTATCTTCATCTTTGAAATCGGTGACTTCTCACCAGTCCAGAAGAGCGCCGATATCATAAAAAAAGAGGGTCATGAACTGATGAATTCGCTGAAATTCAATGAGGTCGACTGGACTATCGTGATCAAAAGAAAGGCGGCACAATGAGCAGAGTACTCTTTTCTACATGGCGTGGAGAGCTGATAGACAATCGCGGCAAAAAGAGTGAAGAGTGGGTAGAGTCAGGCTTCAAGCTGCCCGAAAGCTATAGCGAGGATACACGCAGCAAAGCTTTTGTCGGATGGGATGGCGTGGCTGTATTCGATGAAGATGTGGACGCGGTGAGATTGGCGACCGAGTATGCCGCCCAGTACCAGAAATACTCCAGAGCCTGCGGTAGATGCGCTCCGGGTAGATGGGGAGGCAGGATACTGTTCGATATGCTCGACAAGATCGCCAGAGGCGAGGGATCCTACGAAGATATAGAACATTTGCGGGAAGTATCGAAAACGATGATGCTGACATCCAAATGTGAAATAGGTCGTACGGTTCCAAAACCCATACTCGATCTGATAGAGCACTTCAAAGATCAATTCGACAGATGCATAGTGGAGGGTGTCGAATCGAAACACTATGGGGATGAAAAGATCAGATATATAGCCAAGATTACCGCCCCATGTATGGATGTGTGCCCTTCGCATGTGGATATCCCCGCATATATAGAGGGTGTCAGAGATATGGTCTTTACCGAGTCTCTTCAGGCTACGAGGCAAACGATGCCTCTGGCGCACACATGCGGACGCGTATGTCCTCATCCGTGCGAAGACGCGTGTCGTAGAGCCAACCTCGACGAGCCGGTATCGATCATGGAGCTAAAGCGTCTCGGAGCGGACTACGAGACCGATCACGGCCTTGGATATCTGCATCCCAGAGAGCCAAAACCGCTCAGAAACGACGGTAAAAAGGTAGCGATAGTCGGAGCCGGACCAGCGGGACTGGCGGCGGCCTACTATCTGGGGCTCGAGGGGATAAAGGTAGATATCTTCGAAGAGCTTCCCGTTCTCGGAGGCGAGGTCGCCGTAGGGGTTCCGCAGTATCGTATGCCTGTAGAGAAATACAACAAGGATATCGATCTCGTGCTCTCTCTCGAAGCTGTCGATGTGTATACTAATCATCGAGTGGATGCCGAGAGGCTCAAAGAGCTCGACAGTGAATACGACGCCGTGCTGCTGGCTTTTGGTACGAGGCTTTCCAAAAAGGTCAGGGCCGAAAACGAGAGAGAGGATATCGAAGGCTACTGGGGGGCCATACAGATGCTCGACAAGGTCAACCTATGGAACAAATATGGCATAGGATCGCCGGCATCCAACGAGCTCAAGGATAAGGTGGTCGTCTGTGTCGGAGGAGGATTCACATCGATGGATGTCGTTCGATGTGCCGTAAGAGAGGGTGCCAAAAAGGTCATTATGCTCTACAGGAGAGATGAAAAGACCATTATCAGAAACACGACCTACGAAGAGTATCACGAAGCGGTCGAAGAGGGAGTGGAGTTCATATTCCATTCTGCCGTAGAGAGGATCGTGGACGAGAACAACAAGCTGAAAAAACTCATAGTCAATAGATTCGAACTGGTTCCAGACCCGGATGGAGGACGCCCCCAGCTCGTCAAAATAGATGGGGCTGATTTCGAAATAGAGTGCGACTTCCTCATTCCTGCGGTATCGCAGGCGGCCGATCTGCAGCTCCTGCCTGAAGAGTGGGATGTCAAACTCACCAGCTGGAACACGCTGCTGACGAACGGTAGGGACTATATGACCAGCAGGCCCGGACTCTTTGCGGCAGGAGACTGCGAATACGGTCCGATGACGATAGTCAACGCGGTAGGACAGGCCAAACGGGCAGCATCGGTGATATCCAGATACATATACGACGGAAAAGTCAGTCTGACCGACGAGGAGATCATGGAGGATCATCTCAACAAACTCGGCGTGTTCGATAAAAATGAAAAGATCAGTGGTTGGATGCCGGGTATTCCGAGAAATGTAAGCGAAAAATTGAGCGTCGAAGAGAGAAAAAGCAACAACCTCGAGGTCAATCTTGGTTTCACCGGTGAACAGGCCATCGCGGAGGCGGAGCGCTGTATGAGATGCTATTATATATCTATGGTGGCGGTGTAATATGGGAAAAACAGAGCAGAAAAACAACAAGATCTCTTTGACTATAGATGGGCGAAAGGTTACGACGGATCAGGGGAACACGATACTGCAGGCGGCCAGAGAGAACGGCATATATATTCCTACTATGTGTTATCTGACCAAGGTCGAGCCCATAGCCTCGTGCCGAATGTGTGTAGTCGAGGTGGATGGAGTCGAAGGCATGATACTGTCGTGCCAGGAGAAGGCTGTAGAGGGAGCTGTCGTAAGAACGAACAGCGAGGAGCTCGAAAGAGAGAGACGCAATATTGTCAAACTGTACGATGTGAACCATCCTCTCGAGTGTGGTGTCTGCGACAAGAGTGGAGAGTGCGAGCTGCAAAACGCCACTTTGGAGATGGGAGTCGACAGACAGACATTCGCGGCCAGAGAGCAGTATAGACCGGTACAGAACTGGGGATTCATCAGTTACGATCCATCTCTGTGCATAATGTGCGAGAGGTGTGTCAGGGTATGTACGGAGGTAGTGGGAGACGAGGCGCTTCAGATAGAGACGGGCGGATACAAATCCACTATCGTCAATGTAAAACCAACCGATGAGTGCTCCGAGTGTGGAGAGTGTATGTCGGTATGTCCTGTAGGGGCGCTCGTGAGCAGCGACTTCAAATACACTGCCAACTCATGGGAGCTGGAGAAGATACCATCTTCGTGCTCCCACTGCAGCGCGGCCTGTCAACTCTACTACGAGGTCAAACATGCGGGTATTTCCGATACCGATAAAAAGATATACAGAGTAACCAACGAGAGTGAGTTCAGTTCGCTTTGTGGCGCGGGTCGCTTCGCTTTCGACTACGCCAATATCGTAAAGGAAAAAGAGAGTGTCGCTTTTCGCAGAGCCGTAGAGGCGATAGAGAAAGCCGATACGATCGCCTTCTCTTCGCGTATCAGCAACGAAGAGGCCCTTCTACTTCAGAGATTCAGGGAGCGTACCGGGGTCAGACTGGTATGTGACGAAGCATACGGATACTCCAGATTTATGGAGGCCTACTCTTCCATCTCCGGAAAAACTCTATACAGTGGAGATACGGAGACACTCAGCGAGTCCGAGGTCATAATAGTTTTCGGCAGCAGGATAGCTGACGATGCTCCTATGATCAAGTATTCGATCGCCAAAGCGAGCAAACGCAAAAAAGCCAGAGTCATCTACTGCCACCCCATGGAGGACGACAGGATACGCAATCTGGTCACCCAGACTATCAGATACGAAGCGGGTAGCGAGGAGGGGGTAGCCGCTCTGCTGGCGGATCTGCTCATAGATGGCTCGGATCTGCCGGCAAAGGTCAAACAGGTGCTCGAAGATCTGGATATAGGCTATCTCAGTGCCGAGAGCAATGTTTCCGAAGAGGAGCTCGAAACTCTGAAGCTGTCGATGTGGAAAAAGAGCAGATTCACCATTGTCGTAGGTGAAGATCTCTATAATCACCCCAGAGTGGAAAACATCGCGAGATTTCTGGCTCTGATAGAGAAGTACGCCGCTTTCGATCTCATAGCCGTTCCTCCCGGAGGAAACTCGCTTGGAGTTTCGCTCATATGTGATCTCGATGAAAAGACCGATGGCTATACCGTCGGATACAACACCGCCGGCGACTTCGTTCTAAGCGCCTTGGGTGACGGAGATCTGGACATGCCTGCCCTGAACCAGCAGGAGGGCACATTCTCTACGCTGGACAAAAGGGTCGTTCCTTTCTATCCCGCGCTGGAGTATGGAGGTTATGAACTGCTCGATCTGCTTAGAGGCCACTTCCCTGAGATGGAGCATGTGGTAGAGCTGACACCACAACTGCCGGAAGAGAATGGATTTCGACAAATCGAGCTCGACGAGATACCCGATGATTTTGGACCAAATGGCGAGAACCTCAGAGGCTATCCACTCTCTGAGGTCAAAAAGAGTGTCAAAAGTACCCTGGAACGACCCGAAGAGCTCGACAGCTTCGATGGAACGGTCGTATACAGGTGCGATACGCTCAACAACTTCTCCGCCTTTACCGCCAAAGCGTTCGCAGAGGCGACAAAGGGCGATATCGTGCTGAGAGGATCTTCGCAGTTCGCTGTCGCGGCCAAGCTGTCGAGTGGACAGAGGGTCAAATTCAAAGTCGGCGATATCGAGTACAAAAGAGTTTTCGAGATAGATGAGAGCCTGAAAGGTACGGTAGCTCTCAATCCGGTATACGATCGTCTGCCGGTAAGCGGCGAGATGGCCAGATACAGATTCGAGAGGGTCTCTATCGTATCTCTTGGCAAGGAAGGGGGTGCGCAGTGACGACAGCTGCAAGATTATGTTACGGAAAAAGGTTTGAATGATGGACGGATATATCATAGGAACCATAATCAAAGCGGTTCTGGTTTTGGCAGTCATTTCGGCCCTGGCCGGTTTCGGTACATACCTCGAGCGTAAAGTGCTCGCTTTCATGCAGAGGCGTCTGGGACCCATGCATGTCGGTCCTTACGGACTGTTGCAGATCCTTGCCGACGGTATCAAACTCTTCACCAAGGAGGATATCATACCTCAGGGGGCCAACAGAGTGATATTCATGATCGCTCCCGCGATTACCGCCGCGACCGCTTTCATAGCCCTCTCGG
Source organism: uncultured Nitratifractor sp. (assembly GCA_964650685.1). Classification (GTDB taxonomy): domain Bacteria; phylum Campylobacterota; class Campylobacteria; order Campylobacterales; family Sulfurovaceae; genus Nitratifractor. Next base: position 11,308 of record CAZYUW010000017.1, on the reverse strand, counting down.
CCGTGCCGCTGTTGCCGGAGTTCGAGCTTTTCGGTGTGAAGGTTCAGCCGATCGTCGCCGATGTCAATATCGGTATTCTCTTCGTTCTGGGGATGATGGCGACCGGACTCTACGGTCCACTTTTGGCCGGTATGGCCCAGCGTAACAAATGGGGTCTTCTCGGCGCGGCCCGTACAGCTGTGCAGTTTCTCAGCTACGAAGTTGTGACCGGCTTGTCCATACTCGCTCCGATCATGTTGGTAGGCTCTCTGTCTCTGATAGATTTCAATGCCTATCAGACAGGAGGTTTTTCTTCGTGGATGATATGGAAGCAACCTCTCGCTTTTGTGCTCTTTCTCATAGCGGGCTTTGCCGAAACCAACCGTACACCTTTCGACCTGCTTGAGCACGAGGCCGAAGTGGTCTCTGGCTATGCGACCGAGTACAGCGGCATGAGATGGGGTATGTTTTTCATAGGTGAGTATGCCAACATGATCACCATAGCTTTTCTCGCCTCGCTTGTTTTTCTTGGCGGGTTCAACACTCTCGGGTTCGTTCCGGGTGGTCTGGCTATCATACTCAAGGTTTCGCTGCTTTTCTTCCTGATGTTGTGGGTCAGGGCCTCGTGGCCACATGTGCGTCCCGATCAGTTGATGAGACTGTGCTGGAAGATCCTGATGCCTCTGGCTGTAATAAATGTAGCCGTAACAGGTCTCGTGATGATGGTTCAAGGAGCGTGAGATGAGTCTCGAAGAGTTCAAAGACAGAAATATAGGTACACAGAACTATAGAATGCTCGATCTGGAGCATACTCCGCAGAGCGGAATCGGCAAGTTTGCCAGAGCCGCCCGTCGCGCGATCAGACCCGAGTTGTTCACGGGATTGAAGGTGACGCTCAGAGAGATGATGAGAGCGCTTTTCGGCAACGCCATGCATACGGTGAAGTATCCATTCGAGAAATTGCCTGTTTCGCCGAGATACAGGGCTATACACGAGATGAAAAGATTGCTCGAGAGCGGGCACTACAGATGCATCGGGTGCGGGTTGTGCGAAAAGATATGTATCGCCAACTGTATCAGGATCGAGACTCGATACGATGAAAATCAGCGTAAAGAGGTGAGCGACTATACGATAAATTTCGGTAGATGCATCTTTTGTGGATATTGTGCCGAAGTTTGTCCCGAGCTGGCCATCACCCACGGAGGCAGATACGAGACAGCGAGCGAACAGAGATCATCATATTCCGATATGCAGGATATGCTGACGCCTCTGGATATGCTCAAAGAACAAAAAGAGTATCCCGGTTTCGGTTCCGTTTCTGCTGACGCGGACAAAAAGATCAAAAAAACGCCGTTGGCATATTAAGGAGAGCTTCATGGAGACATTCGCGTTTTATTTTTTCGCCACTCTCATCACGGTGCTCTTTTCAATCACCGTATTGAGCAGAAACATACTGTATGCCATGACATCGCTGGCTGGCGGCATGGTGTTGATCTCCGGCCTGTTTTTCATTCTCGGAGCCGATTTTCTCGGGGTCGTTCAGCTGATCGTCTATGTGGGAGCGGTCATGGCTCTGTACGCGTTCGGTATGATGTTCTTCGACGCGAGCAAGATCGTTCAGGAGAGAAAAAGCAGCGCGCTTCTGGTATTTTTGCTTGGCGGGATGTCGGCTCTGATACTGGTCGTCATATTCGCGGCTCCGGTGATAGGCGAGAATGTGCAGGCGCTCTATCCGCCAGTGGAGGGAGCTACCAATCCGCAGGCGGTTGGTTTGATTCTGTTCACGAAATACCTCGTACCGTTCGAAGTGGCGGCTATCATGCTGCTCGTGGCGATGATAGCTGGAATAGTGCTTGCCGGCAAAAAGATGGATGCCAGCCTCTCGCGGATCATAGATACTGAGCTCGAAGAGACTCTTAAAAAGGAGAAGTCATGATATCTTTGACCCACTATCTGATATTTTCGGCGATACTATTCGGTATAGGTCTCACCGGTATCGTAAGGAGACGCAATCTACTCATGCTCTTTTTCGCTACCGAGATCATGCTCAACGCCGCCAATGTGGCGTTTGCCTCGATATCCAGCTACTACAACGATTTGACGGGACAGATGTTCGCGTTTTTCATTATCGCCGTAGCCGCCAGTGAAGTGGCGGTGGGCCTGGGTCTGTTGATACTTCTATACAAGAAGTACGGCACTCTGGATCTGGACGAGTTCACTATGCTGAAAGGTTGATGGATGGAAACATTAGTATATATTGCGCTGTTTGCCCCACTTGCCGGCTCACTGCTGGCGGCTCTATTCGGAATGAGTCCAAAGACCATATTTACCGGCGTGATCACATCTCTTTTTCTATTCGTGTCGTTTTTGGCGTCGGCGACGCTGCTATGGCATGTCTATCAGACTTCGCCGGTCCATGTGGAGCTGATGGAGTGGATATCGGCTGGAGATATGAGCATATCTTTCGGTTTCACGGTTGACGAGGTGAGTGCGGTGATGATGACGGTAGTGACTCTGGTTTCCACTGTCGTACACATCTACTCCAACGGCTATATGGAGCACGACAGAGGTTTCAACAGGTTCTTCTCCTACCTCTCGGCATTTGTCTTTTCGATGCTCATTCTCGTCATGAGCGACAACTTTCTCGGTCTTTTCATAGGCTGGGAGGGGGTTGGAGTGTGCTCGTGGCTGCTCATTGGATTCTGGTATCACAAAGAGGACCAAAGTAGAGATATCAACCCTTCCGTATCCCCATCCTGGGCGGCCAACGAGGCTTTCATAATGAACAGGATCGCCGACCTCGGTATGCTTATCGGTATCTTCCTGGTCTACTGGAAGACAGGCTCGTTGAGATATGAAGAGGTTTTCAAGGTGATCGGAACTCTCGATCATACAGTCCTGATCTGGATGGGAGCCGCTCTATTCGTTGGCGCTATGGGCAAATCCGCGCAGTTTCCGCTTCACACATGGCTGGCTGACGCGATGGAGGGCCCGACTCCCGTATCCGCTCTGATCCACGCGGCTACGATGGTGACAGCCGGTGTCTATCTGGTCATCAGGGCGCATCCGCTATATGAAATGATCCCCGAAGTGAGCTACTTCATAGCGATCGTCGGTACATTCGTAGCCATATTCGCCGCGTCGATGGCACTGGTCAACAGGGATCTGAAGCGCATTATCGCCTACTCGACGCTTTCGCAGCTGGGCTATATGTTTGCCGCGGCAGGGCTCGGGGCATACTGGGTGGCACTTTTCCATCTCGCCGCGCACGCGTTTTTCAAGGCACTGCTCTTCCTCGGCGCGGGAAATGTGATGCATGCGATGAACGACGAACTGGACATCTTCAAGATGGGAGGCCTCAAAAAGGAGATGAGGTGGACATTCCTGTATATGGGATTGGCCTCTCTCGCTCTCGCAGGCATCTGGCCGCTCGCGGGCTTCTACTCCAAAGACACGATCCTCGAGGTCGCGTTCAACGAGCACACATACGGCATATGGTTCGTACTGTGGTTGACAGCCGGATTGACCGCCTTTTACAGTTTCAGGCAGGTCTTTTTGACATTCATGAGCGATGAGAGATACAAAGAGTACGGTTTCCATCCTCACGAAGTGCAGAAATTCGTGTTGTGGGGACTGTCACCCCTGGCTCTGCTCGCGGTCGTTTTCGGATGGTGGCACGAGAGTTTCATGGAGTTCGTCATACGAATGCTGCCGGCGTATGAGATGAGCGAAGATACCCATCACATGCTTACGATACTCATTGCGGTCACGATGGCGATAGCTATCGGCGGCATAGTGGTAGCCTATATGCTCTACGCCAGGAAGCTCATCAGGAGAGAAAAAGTGGAGCGAAGCCTCCCCTATCGGGTGCTTTCGAACCAGTACTACATACCGCTGTTGTACGAAAAAGCCATCTCCCGCCCATACGCGGAGATCTCCAGGATAGCCTGGAAAGAGCTTGATATGCAGGTTGTGGACGCTACCGTCGATGGTATCGCCAAAACCATCGAGAGTAGCGGTAACGGTACGAGAAGAATGCAGACGGGTAATCTGTCAGACTATCTGAAATGGATGGCGGCCGGCGTGGTAATACTGGCGCTGGTGGCATTGGCCGTTACCATGAAGAGCTAAGGAGAAGATGCATGGAAAATATTTTGAGTGTTTTGATATTTTTTCCGCTTATAGCCGCGATTCTGGGCTTTCTGGTCAGCAAGGAGAGTATCAGGATCTACGGTATAAGTGTTGCGACCATAGAGTTCCTGCTGTCGCTCTGGCTCTGGGTGGTGTTCGATACCGGCAGCGGTGAGTTTCAGTTCACCGAGCACTTTCCACTGGTCAGCAGCTTTGGAATAAACTACTATCTCGGTGTGGATGGAATAAGTCTGTTTATCGTAATAATGGCTGCCCTGATGACCCTCATAGGCATAATCGGACTCAATGTGGAAAAAGATCTGAAAAACATGATCATAACTCTACTCTTTCTCGAGGTGGCGATGATAGGTGTCTTCGTCTCTCTCGATGCGATTGTGTTCTATCTGTTTTGGGAGTTTTCGCTCGTACCGATGCTCTATATCATCGGTGCATGGGGAGGCCCAAAGAGGCTCTACGCGGCTGTCAAGTTCTTTCTCTACACATTCGCGGGATCGCTTATTATGCTTGTGGGTATGCTCTATGTGGCTTACATCTACCACTCGACTACGGGTAACTGGAGTTTTTCTTTGACAGACTGGTACTCTCTGGTGATGCCTTTCTCTGTGCAAAAGATACTATTCTGGGCGTTTTTCCTTGGTTTTGCGATAAAAGTACCGATGTTCCCATTTCACACATGGCTGCCATACGCGCATGGACAGGCTCCAACGGTTGGCTCCGTGATCCTTGCGGCGGTTCTGCTCAAAATGGGCACATACGGCTTCGTCAGATTCTCTTTGCCGATGTTTCCTGACGCTGCCGTGGCATACATACTGCCTGTCGCGATCATAGCTATCGTAATGATCGTATATACAGCCATGATAGCCTATGCGCAGGAGGATATGAAACAGGTCGTGGCCTACTCCTCCGTTTCGCATATGGGTGTCATAGTGCTCGGTACCTTCGCGATGAACGCGGAGGGCATAAGTGGCTCGGTATTTTTGATGCTCTCTCATGGTATAGTCTCCGGGGCTCTCTTTTTGCTCGTGGGGGTAATATACGATCGTCGCCATACGAAACTCATGAGCGATTTCGGAGGACTGGCCTCGGTGATGCCGAAGTACGCGGTGATTTTCGGCATCATGCTGATGGCTTCGGTAGGGCTTCCTCTGACGATCGGTTTCGTAGGGGAGTATCTCTCGCTGGCGGGCTTTTTCAGGATATCGCCTGTCATGGCTGCGCTGGGAGGTACATCTATAATCCTCGGAGCGGTATATATGCTCTCTCTCTACAAAAAGAGCTTTTTCGGTCCGCTGAACAAAAAAGAGAATATGGAACTCGAAGATCTCAATGGTAGAGAGCTTTGGGCTCTGGTTCCTCTGGTCGCCATAGTGATCTGGCTCGGTGTCTATCCCAAGCCTGTACTCGGGCCTATAGACAACAGTGTGAAATCTCTCGTTGCTTTCATGGAGTGGAAGGCTCAGACCAAAGAGGCCAAAAAGATCATTCATGTCAGTAAAAGCGTCAAGGAGGCAAAACAATGATAGAGCCTATTTCGGTAAGTATGGAGTCCCTGAAACTGGGGCTGCTGTCGCCAATGATGATAGCTGTCGCGGGAGCTCTGCTGATACTTTTTATAGATCTGATAAAAGATGGTCTCGACAAGACGCTCTATGTGATGCTCTCTATTTTGGTACTTTTCATAGATTTCGGTGTCGTTATAGGTCAGAGTGTCGGAGACAGAGGCTTTTTCGATGTCATGCTGGTCGACGGTGTTTCGGTTCTCTCTCAGCTGCTGATTCTCGTAGCTTCCATGCTCTTCATACCGCTCGCTCTCACCCCCAAAAGGTTTCACGAGTTCTCCTATCCGGAGTTTTTCGCGCTCTTTTTGTTCATGGTGAGCGGATTTCAGTTCATGGTCTCCACCGACAATCTCATACTGATATTCGTGGGGCTCGAGACAGGTTCTCTCGCCCTCTACACCATCATAGCCATGCACAACACCAGAGGCTCCATCGAAGCGGCGGTCAAGTACTTCACGATGGGAGCCATGGCTGCCGGCTTTTTCGTTATGGGGGCGGCTGTCATATACGCTCTTTCGGGTTCTGTGGAGCTGTACGATGTGGCCAAAGCCTTTCAGGGCAGACTGGATGAGCCCGGGATCATGATCCCGGTCATCGGCAGTGCGGTCTTGATGCTGGTGGCGATAGGCTTCAAGGTGTCGCTGATACCTTTCCATCTCTGGACACCGGATGTCTATGAGGGATCGAGTGCGCCTATGGCCGGCTATATGTCCATAGTGCCCAAGATCACGATGATGGTGGTGGCCATGCGTCTGCTGGGCTTCTATGTCGATATGGGTATCGAGTCTGTTCGTGCGATGATAATCGTACTCGCCATCGTGACTATGACACTCGCCAACATCATGGCAATCGTGCAGGAGGATGTCAAGAGGATGCTCGCCTACAGTTCCATTTCGCACGCGGGTTTCGTCATGGCTGCGCTGGCTCTGGATACCACCAAGGCCTACAGTGGTATATTCCTCTACTACGGGCTCTTTCTCTTCGCCAATCTTGGAGCCTTTACGATGTTGTGGATCAGCAGAAACAAGAATCCTATCCACCACCACCGTTATCACCATCCCTACAGCAAGTTTTCGGGACTGGTGCAGACATCTCCCATGGGAGCGGTCATAATGGCGATATTTATGCTCTCCCTGACCGGAGTGCCGCCTTTCAGTCTATTTTGGGGTAAACTCTATATCATAAGCGCGACGGTGGATACCGGCTATATCTGGCTGGCGATAGTGATGGCTCTCAACAGCGCCATAGCGGCGTACTACTACCTCAAGCTCATTGTCTATATGTTTCTCAAGCCCCCTATGCCAAATGTGGAAGCCATAGCCACGAACGCATCCAGGCCTTTGATGGTGATAGTGGGTATAGCGGCGGTGGTGACGACCCTGTCGGTCTTCATCATGCATCCATTTCTGGTCTTTATCACGACGATGGTCGAAAGGAGCGGTTTCTAAGAGCGATGCGCCTTTCTACAGGCGCTTGATCCTGGCTATCTCGTCTCTGAGTCTCGCCGCCTCTTCGAACTCCAGTTTTTTTGCGGCGGCGAGCATGGCCGCTTTGAGCTCGGCCACCACTCTCTGCCTCTCGGCTTTTGGCATCCTGTCGAGTTTGGAACTTCTGTCGTATAGTTCTCCGGGATCGGCCACTTTCAGATCGGTATCGAGTTCTCTTATCGTAGTTTTTGGGACAATACCGTGCTTTTTATTGTACTCCATCTGTTTTTTTCTGCGTTGATGGGTGATCTCTATGCACGATTGCATTGACGGCGTCACACGGGAGGCATACATGAGAACCTTGCCGTTCGCGTTTCTCGCCGCTCTCCCCGCGGTCTGTATCAGCGCCGTTTCGGAGCGCAAAAAACCCTCTTTGTCCGCATCGAGTATCGCGACGAGCGAAACTTCGGGCAGATCCAGTCCCTCTCTGAGCAGGTTTATCCCCACAAGCACATCGAACTCACCCAATCTGAGGGATCTGATGATCTGGTTGCGCTCTATCGCGTCCAGATCCGAGTGCATATATTTTACCCTCAGTCCGAGATCGTTGTAGTAGCCACTCAACTCTTCGGCCATCTTTTTGGTCAGGACAGTGACGAGCACTCTTTCGTCGCGCGCTACCCGCTCCTTGATCGCGTCGTAGAGATCCTCGACCTGTTTTCGGCTGTCTCTGACCTCGATCTCTGGATCGAGCAGACCTGTAGGTCTGAGTACCTGCTCTATCGTCACATCCGAGTGCTCCAGCTCCCACTCGCCTGGCGTGGCCGAGACAAACAGGTAGTGAGGGGCTTTTGTTATATACTCTTCGAAGCGCAGAGGTCTGTTGTCCAGCGCGCTTGGCAGACGGAAACCGTACTCGACGAGCACCTCCTTTCTGCTGCGATCTCCCGCGTACATACCCCTGAACTGCGGCAGACTGACATGGGATTCGTCCACTATGACCAGATAGTCGTCGTGTTTCGCCTCGAAATAATCCATCAGCGAATATGGCGTCTCTCCGGGCTTTTTGCCTGTCAGATGTCTGGAGTAGTTCTCTATCCCCTTGCAGATGCCGGTGGCTTCGAGCATCTCGAGATCGAACTCCGTTCTCTGTTTGAGGCGGCTGTACTCCAGCTCTTTGCCCGCTTTTTTGAAAAAATCGAGTCTCTCCGCCAGCTCAGCCTCTATGCTCTCGATGGCTTTCGCGAGCTTCTCCCTGCCGACTATGAACTGGTTCGCCGAATAGATCGTCAGACACTCCAGATCCGATATCTTGCGGCCACTGATGGAGTCGAAACTGAATATCGATTCGGCTTCGTCTCCGAAAAACTCTATCCTGTACGCGATCTCTTCGCTGTAGGCGGGGTAGATATCCAGCGCGTCTCCATTGACCCTGAAGTCACCTCTATCGAAAAAATCGTCGTTGCGCCTGTAGCCCATATCCACCAGTTTGAGCAGCAGGGAGCGCTGGTCGTACTCTTCGCCGACGCATATCTTTTGCACTATACTGTTGTACTCTTCGGGGCTTCCCAGTCCATAGTTCGCCGACACCGAAGCCACCACGATCACATCGTCGTGACTCAGCAGCGACGCTGTCGCGCTGAGTCGCAGTCTCTCCAGCTCCTGATTGATGGAGCTGTCTTTCTCTATGAAGAGATCCTGTCTGGGTATGTACGCTTCTGGCTGATAGTAGTCGTAGTAACTTATAAAATACTCGACATGGTTATTTGGAAAAAAACTTTTGAATTCACTGTAAAGCTGCGCGGCGAGAGTTTTGTTGTGAGTCATTACGAGAGTCGGTTTCTGGGTTCTCTCGATGATCTTTGCCATCGTATAGGTTTTGCCCGATCCTGTCACCCCCAGCATAGTCTGATATCTGTTGCCGGCCTCTATAGAAGAGCTCAATTTCTCTATGGCTCTGGGTTGGTCGCCGGCGGGCGCATATGGTGACGATACCTCGAATCTCTTCAAACTTTTCTCCCCAGAGCAGGGCGATATCTCGGCATCTGTGCCCAAATCCCCCTTTTTTTACGAATTATGAAATAGCTTTTTGCTATTATAACAAAAGCGTATATCGGTGCCGGATATCTGCATCACCAAAAAGAGAAAGAGAGGAAAGCATGATCGCCATCGAGCGTCTGAAAGAGAAGATCGAATCGTGGAAAGAGGATTTCGAAAGACTCAGAGAAGAGAACGAAAGGCTCAAGGAGGAGATAGAGTCGCTAAAGGCCGCCGGAGCTTCCGGGGGAGCCTCAGATGCCGAGCTTGCCGAGAAGGACGAGACCATCAGGGCGCTGCGCGAAGAGCTGGAACAGAAAGATATTGAGATAGAAGCCATCATTACCAAAGTAGAAGCGCTGCTCGAATGATCCCGCGGCGCGAAAAAGGAGAGATATGAGAGATTTAGCCATCAAAGTAAACGGTATCAAATACAAAGCCAAAAGGCTGGATAGCGATTTCGCGGATTTCGTAGAGAAGGAAATGTCCGAATCGGGCATAGTTCTCGATGCCGAGAACAGCGCCGAGAAGCTTTTCGCCGCCTATCTGCGCCTGGCGGGCAAATCGTACAGCTACGAAAAAGAGATAGAGGAGATCATTCGGGAGATCGAGTAGCGGCGGCTCTTTCGAGAAACTCCGCGGCGCTTTCGTTCTCTCTCCTCGTTATCCTGTGTATGCGGGCGTCGAAATCTCCATAGTGCATCTTCATATCCCTGAGCACATTGGCGCTGATCCTCTCCAGGGCTATATCCCCTCCATACTCGGGGGTGTTTGGCAGCAGCATGAACTCCCTCTCTTCGAAACGGTACGCTGCGTCGCCTTTTTCTTATTCGACGAACAGTATTTAGTATTTTACTATTTCGCCACGCAGTGGGATAGGGAACTGCTGCTTGTTTACTATCTTTCGCAATCCGTCGCATTTGGCATTTGTAGAAGATCCGTACTCTAGGACCAGAGTCTCCACATCGCTGTTGGGATTGTCTATCTTGAGCGTGACGCAGCTGTTGATCCCGCCGTAGGGTATGTTCAGGTTGTAGTTTCCGCTGTCGACGGCTCCCGTGTTGCCTATCAGCCACTCGACAGCCTTGGACATTGTCGAAAAACTTGCGTTCGTCCTGCCTTTAGCCACAGTATATGCGGCTATATCGGCGGCAGATATCATTATATTTTGCGCGACTGTCGATGTTCTGGCATCGTCCCTTGTCGCTGCCAGCTTGGGAATAGCGACCGCTGCCAATATACCGATAATGACTATTACAAAGATAAGCTCTATCATAGTGAACGCTTCGCTCTTTTTCATCTCCGTTCTCCTTTTTGTCGGATCCGACTCCCGCGGATCTTCTCCTCTCTTTTTCAGCACGCGGACGAGTGCCTCCATTTTATCGCAGCAAAGCGCCGCGCAGAAACTATTATATATCTATTTACTTTAAAGTCCGTCATGAAACTAAAAGTGTTTATTAATTTTCTTTAAAGAATATATAGTTTATAATGGTGTTGAACCTGGAGTTGTCCGGAGTTCCAAAAAAACATATTTTAAGGAGTTTGTTATGAGACGCGGTTTTACTATGATTGAATTGATCTTCGTGATCGTAATTATCGGTATATTGGCAGCGGTTGCTATTCCTAAATTGGCTGCTACAAGAGATGATGCAAAGACAGTCAAGGCGGTTCAGAATTTGGCTACCTGTATTTCTGATATAAGTGCATCTTATACTGGTAACGGTATTGAAGCAGCTGACACTACTGATTCCGGTAATGGCGACAGTTTTGCTTCCTGTAAAGCGGTAGCTGATGAGGGGTGTTTTACAATTACTAGAGTAAACACAACAAAAACTGCTAGTGACGGAAATATTACGGTTGCGAATAATTCTTCTAATACTGCTAAATGGTGTGTTGCCGCTCAGGCTCAAGCAAATAAACAAAAGCTGATTGGTGACCAAATATTTGGTGGTAGTCAAGTAGATTTTGACTAATCCCTCTGCGGTGATTTAAAAAGAGTGCCTCCGGCTGCTTGAAAGAGAGCAGTCGGAGGCTTTTCTCGTATTTCTCAAAGGGGTCAGTCGCCACCTAAAAATAACGCAACAGTGATACCAATCGTAACACAAATCTCTCAAATCATCCCATCTTGATTTCCCCTTGATTTGAGAAATCTCT
>CAZYUW010000016.1:0-6316 GCA_964650685.1 uncultured Nitratifractor sp. | reverse complement strand
TGTCGCCATCTATCTCGATATTCACTCTGCCATGGGTTTCGAGTCTTTTCTCGACATTGCCCTTTTTGGCGACGAGGGTGCTTCCCTCCAGTTTCACTTCAATGCCACCCGCTATGTTTACGGGTTGTTTTCCTACTCTTGACATCTCGGCACTCCTTACCAGATACTACAGATAACTTCGCCGCCGATACCTTTTTTGAAGGCCTCGTCGTTGGGAAGTACACCTGAACTCGTCGAAACGATCAGCGTACCATATCCATTCTTGAATCTCTTGATATCCTCTTTGCCTTTGTAGATGCGTCTGCCGGGCTTGGATATCTTTTTGATCTCGTTGATCACACTCTCACCGTTATCGTCGTATTTCAGAACGACTTTGATGCGCCTGGAGCTCCCTTCGCCATCGACCGTATAGCTTTCGAGATAGCCCTTTTCGGTCAGGATGGCAACTATGGACTCTATCATTTTGGAGTGCAACAGTTCCGTCGTCTCCAGTTTGCGTTGTGCAGCGTTTCTTATACGAGTAAGAGAGTCTGCAATAATGTCTGTCATCATCTTTTACTCCTTCTTACCAGCTTGCTTTGCGCATGCCGGGTATCTGGCCTGCGGAGGCCATCTTTCTCAAACAAACACGGCATATCCCGAAATCTCTGTATACCGAGTGGGGTCTGCCGCAGATTGAACAGCGTGTGTATGCCTGCACAGCGAATCTGGGCTTGCGCTTCTGCTTGGCTATCATAGATTTTTTTGCCATTATCTTCTCCCTTTAGCGAACGGCATGCCCAGCTTCTCCAGCAGGACAAAAGCCTCTTTGTCGTTATCGGAACTGGTGACTATGGTTATGTTCATTCCATGGGTCTTCATGATGTTGTCGTAGACCACTTCGGGGAACATAAGCTGCTCGTCGAGTCCGAAATTGTAGTTGCCTCTTCCATCGAATCCTTTTCGCGATACTCCACGGAAATCCTTCACTCTCGGAAGAGCGATGGAGATCAATTTGTCCAGAAAATTGTACATGTTGTCGCCTCGCAGCGTCACCTTGATGCCGCTGGGAGCGCCTTCGCGCGCCTTGAAACCCGCAACCGACTTTTTGGCTACGGTAATGACGGCCTTCTGTCCCGCTATCAACGAAATGGTATCGGCCATATTCTGTATCAGTTTGCTGTCTCTGCCCTCTTCGCCGGCGCCTACACTGATGACTATCTTTTCCAGTTTCGGCGTCTGCATGATATTTTCTATCTGCAGCTCGTCACGAAGAGCCGGTACGATATCCTGATATTTCTGCTTCATTCTGCTCATGCTCAGCCCTCGACTTTCTTGACATTGGAGATATGGATAGGCATCTCTTTGTTGATGAAGCCTCCATCTTTGTTCTCTTCGCTCGGCTTGACGCTCTTTCTGACCACCTTGCAGCCTGAGACAATGACCGAATCCTTCTTTGTCAGGACCTTGAGAACCTCTCCGGTCTTGCCCTTGTCGTTACCGGCGATGATCATGACCTTGTCGCCCTTTTTGATCTTGAACTTCTTTGCCATTACCACACCTCCGGAGCAAGTGACACTATCTTCATGAATCCCGCATAGCGCGTCTCACGACTGACAGGGCCGAAGATTCGTGTACCGATCGGCTCTTTCTTGTCGTCTATGATAACAGCCGCGTTGTCGTCGAAACGGATCAGGGAACCGTTCTCTCTCTGGATCTCTTTTTTGGTACGCACAACCACCGCTTTTACCACTTTACCTTTTTTGACTTTGCCGTTAGGCAGAGCCTTTTTGACGGAAGCGACGATCACATCTCCGACAGACGCATATCTGCGCTTGGACCCTCCCAGTACCTTGATGCACATGATCTCTTTGGCACCACTGTTGTCGGCCACATTGAGCCTGGTGAAACTCTGTATCATTACGCCTCTCCTCTCTTCACGATCTCGAGCAGACGGAACGATTTGTTCTTGGAGAGCGGTCTGCACTCTATCGCGTTCACCGTATCTCCGACATTTGTCTCATTCTTCTCGTCGTGAACCAGATATTTTTTAAATCTTTTTACGGTCTTGTGATAGCGGGGATGAAGCACCTTTCTCTCTACGAGTACCGTAGCGGTCTTCTCTCCGGCTTTCTTTATCACGGTTCCTGAAATTACTCTTTTTGGCATCGTCAACCCTTTTATTTGGATCCGGCGGCATTGAGCGCCGTCATGATTCTAGCGACATCTCTTTTCGCGTCCCGCAGCTCGCTCGTATTGGTCAGCTGCATAGTTTTCAGTTTCGCCCTGAGAGTGAAAACCTCGAGTTTCTTCTCCTTGAGCATCTCTTTGAGTTCTGCAGTCGTTTTTCCATTGAGATCAGTATATTTCATTGCTGTCCTTTGCAGAAATGATTTTCGTTTTGAAAGGAAGCTTATGGCATGCGAGAGTCAGAGCGGCACGCGCCAGACTCTCTTCGACACCAGCCATCTCGAATATGATTCTTCCCGGCTTGATGTTCATTACCCACTTCTCCACGCCGCCTTTACCTTTACCCATTCTCGTCTCGAGAGGCTTTTTGGTCAAAGGCTTGTCGGGAAACACGCGAATCCAGGTCTTTCCCGTACGGCTGATCTTTCTGGTCATAGTGATACGGGCCGCCTCTATCTGACGGGAGTCGATCCGCCCGCCTTCGGTAGCCTTGATCGCGAACTCGCCGAACTCGATCCTGTTGCCGCGGAAGGATTTGCCCCTATTGCGGCCTTTTTGCTGTTTTCTCCACTTGGTTCTTTTTGGCATCAACATGATCATTCACCTCTTCTTCGGGATGTTTTGCGGCCGCCTCTTTGCTCTTTGGCCTCAGGCTGTATTCCTTTTTGGAGCACTTCACCTTTGAAAATCCACACTTTTATACCTATGTTGCCGTATGTCGTAAGAGCTTCGGCGAAACCGTAGTCAATCTTGGCTCTAAGGGTATGCAGAGGAACGCGTCCTTCGAGATACCATTCGGTACGAGCCATCTCCGCACCTCCAAGTCTTCCGGAAACCTGTATCTTTATACCCTTGGCACCGGATTTGAGCGCACCCTGTATGGTCTTTTTCATCGCTCTTCTGAAAGCGACCCGTCTTTCGAGCTGTGTAGCTATGTTTTCGGCCGCCAGTTGAGCTGACGCCAAAGGGCGTCTCTCTTCTTTGATGTTTATAGCCACATCCTTACCGAGCATTCTCTGTATCCTGCTCTTGAGCTTCTCTATATCTGCCCCTCTCTTACCGATAATGATACCCGGACGGGCCGTAACTATCGTGATGCGTATCTTTTTTACAGTACGCTCGATGATGATGTTGCTCACACCGGCATAGAAGAGCTCTTTTTTCAGAAACTTCCTGATCTTGTAATCTTCCGCCACAAAGCTCGAGGAGCGTTCCTTGGCAGGAAACCAGCGAGACTCCCAGTTGCGGTTTATTCCCAGTCTGAGCCCTATAGGATTAACTTTCTGACCCATCTTTACGCATCCTTTCCATCTACAAAATTGGCGGCATCGGCTACCGACTCACGGAAGTCGCCCTTGAAGCTGTACTTCTCCTCCATCATAGCGATCTGCTCATCGTTCATGTTGGCGACATCCTCGTATGTGAATATCCCCTCGTCGTTGAGCTTCTGCTGATAGGCCTTACCTATGCCTTTGATCTTCGTGAGATCATCACCTTTTTTCTCGGCTTTGGGCGCGGCAGCCTTCTTTTCGTCGGCTTTGCTCTCAGCCTGTGCCCTGGCCGCTTCCCTGGCTGCAGCCTTCGCGGCCTTCTGGGTGCTCTCAGCACTCTTCTTCTGCGCTTTCGCCTCGCTCTCGGAAGCACTCGCCACCTCTACATATATATGTGAAGTGGGTTTTAGTATTCTCGTTGCGGTACCTCTGGCTCTCGGTCTCCAGCGCTTCATCACCGCAGCTTTGTCCACACGGCAGGATGTGATGACAACCTCTTCGGGCTCGTAGTCTCCATTAGCGACAGCCGAAGCTATCACTTTGGAGATGATGCCGGCAGCCTTGTTGGGCATGAACTCCAGCGACGCGAGCGCCAGCTCGGCATTCATTCCCTGCACCTCTCTGGCGATCAGTCTTGCCTTGGTCGGGGATACTCTTACATATCTCAATAGTGCTTTACTCATCGTCTTATCCTACCTTCTTCTGGACACTTCCCTTGTGTCCTCTGAATGTGCGTGTCGGAGCGAATTCACCGAGCTTGTATCCGACATGGTTTTCGGTTATGTAAACAGGCACGAACTGTCTGCCGTTGTGTACATTGATGGTGAGACCTATCATCTCGGGGAAGATGACCGAGCGTCTCGACCAAGTCTTGATGGGCTTGGTAGAGCCCTCTTTTTTTGCTTGGAGCACCTTCTTCATCAGATGATCATCGATGAAAGGGCCTTTTTTTAGTGATCTAGCCATGCTTTATCCCTTACTTTTTCTTCTTGCGAGAAATGATCAGCTTGTCGCTGGCCTTCTTCCTGCGTGTCTTGTAGCCTTTGGTAGGCATACCCCAGGGTGATACCGGATGTCTGCCGGAGTTGGTCTTTCCTTCTCCACCTCCGTGCGGGTGATCGATCGGGTTCATAGCGGAACCTCTCGTCTGAGGACGAATACCGCGATATCTGTTTCTGCCCGCTTTTCCTATGACGACATTGGCGAAATCCTCGTTGCCGATCGTTCCGACAGTAGCCATACACTCACCGAGTATATACCTCATCTCTCCGGATGGAAGGCGGAGAGAAACATACTTTCCGTCTCTACCCATAATCTGCGCGTATCCACCGGCACTTCTGGCTATCTTGCCACCCTGACCTGGATTCATCTCTATATTGTGCACGAGTGTACCTACAGGAATGTTTTTCAGCTTCATCGCGTTTCCGGGCTTGATATCCAGACCGGCTTCCGCGGCCATGATCCTGTCTCCCACCTGCAGACCTTTGGGCTGCAGGATATATCTCTTTTCGCCATCGCTGTAGTTGATCAGACAGATACGGCAGTTTCTGTATGGATCGTACTCCACGGTAGCCACTCTGCCCTCTACGCCAAACTTGTTTCTCTTGAAATCGATTATTCTGTAGAGCTTTTTGGCTCCGGCCTCTTTGTGCCTGGAGGTGATCCTCCCGTAACTGTTGCGGCCGGCGTGTCTGGGCAGCTTCTTCAGCAGGCTTCTCACGCTCGCCTTCGCCGTGATGTCGCCACTGTCGAGTGTGGTCAGAAAGCGACGGGAAGGTGTCGTTGGTTTGAATGTTTTTATTGCCATCTCTGCTCCTTTATACGCTCAGGCTTTCTATTTTTGCGTCTTCTGGCAGCTTGACATAGAACTTCTTGCTGTCGGCGCGCTTCCCTTCGATGCCTTTGAAGCGTTTGACCTTTCCACTGGCTCTCATCGAGTTGATCTTCAGAGGCTTGATACCGAAATACTCTCTGAACACCTCTTTGAGGCCATTCTTGGTCATACGGGGAGAGGTGAGTACGACGATGACTCCCTCCTCCTGCAGCGCAAGTGTCTTTTCCGTATACATAATCGATCTAATATCTGTTATATCTGCCATGTCAACTCTCTTTTGTCAATTTTTCCCATACCGCTTTCTCTATTACTATAGAGTGATAAGCGGCAGCGAGATAAGCGTTCAGCTCGTTGGACTCGATCAGGTAGCACTCCTGCAGATTCCTGAAAGCGAGAAATGTCTTCTCGTCGATCATCTCCTTGACTATCAGAACATCGCGCTGTGCAAAACTATCCACGAACGCCCTTGCATCTTTCGTCTTGCCGGACTCTATCGCGACACTGTCCACAACGAAAAGTTTTTCGTTGGCGACCTTTTCGGCGATCGCGTGCATGAGGGCAAGCCTCTTCTGTTTTTTGTTTATCTTCTGGAGATAATTTCTATCCACGGATGGACCGAAAACAACGCCACCGCCCCTGAAGTGGGGAGCTCGTATGGAGCCCTGTCTGGCACGACCGCCGCCCTTTTGCGCAAAAGGTTTTCTGCCTCCGCCGCTGACTGCCGATCTATTCCTGGTCTGTGCCGTATTTGCGCGCAGGTTCGCTGCATACGCCTTGCAATACAGATAGAGGTTGTGCGGATGCACCTCGAGAAAACTCTGAGGCAGATCCGATGTTTTTACTGCTGTTTTGTTACTCATTTGACTATCCTTACTAATCCTCTCGCTCCCCTGTGTCCGGGTACGGCACCCTTGAGCACGAGTATCCCGTTGTCCGCGTCGAAAGAGACCACTTCGTTCTTTACCGTAATCTTTTTGTTTCCATGCTGACCGGGCATCTTCTGACCAGGCTGAACACGACCGGGCCACTCGCACATACCGAT